>DAORHX010000680.1:0-2152 GCA_035438245.1 Rubrivivax sp. | reverse complement strand
ACGCTTCCTGCATCACGACGGCGGCGACGAGCACGGCGTGCACCGGCTCGACGCGACGCTGTCGGCCGCCGACGTGGTGATCTGCCAGACCGGCTGCGTCAGCCATGACGCTTACTGGCGCGTCAAGGACCACTGCAAGCGCCACGGCAAGCGCTGCGTGTTCGTCGAGAGTCCGGGCAGCGCCAGCCTGAAGCGCGCGCTGGCGGAGCTGCAGGCATGAGGGTCGCGCGATGAGCGGCGCCACCGCGCGCATTGCCGCGCACAGCCTGCTGCCGCTGCGCAGCTACGAGCAGCGGCGCCGCGAGTTGCGCGCGCGTGCGATCGCGCACCGGCGCGATCGCTGCCTGGCGCTGGGTCCGGCGCTGCGCCTGCAGTTCGAGGACGAAGTCAGCGTGCGGCACCAGATCCAGGAGATGCTGCACGTCGAGCGCATCAGCGACCCCGCGGCGGTGCAGCACACGATCGATGACTACGTCCACCTGCTCGGCGAGGATCGGCTGTGGACGGCGACGCTGTTCATCGAACTGCCGGACGCGCGGCGTCGCGAGCGCGAGATGCCGCTGCTCAGCCAGGCGGCGCACCACCTGTATCTGGGTTGCGCCGGCCATGCGCGCGTCGTCGCCGCTGCCAACCTGGACCTGAGCGACCGCCATCGCGGCCGGCCGAGCGGCGTGCATTTCCTGCGCTTCGGCCTGGGCGAGGCGGTGCACGAGGCGCTGCACGCCGGCGCGGCCGCGGTGCTCGGCTGTGCGCATCCGGCCTACGCCTGGCAGCGCACCGTCCCGGCAGCCCTGCTGCGGCGCCTGTGCTCAGCGACGCACAGCGCTGCAGGCTGAGCGGCGGGCTACTTGGTCAGGATCAGCTTGCCCAGCGACGTCTGGCGCAGCCGGTACATGACGCCGCGGTGATCGATCAGCACCTCGGGCGCGCCATCGAACAACGCTTCGCTCTTGACGGCGGCCGGCCGGGTGCTCGGCAGGGCGCCCGGTGCGCGTGGTGCGGGTGTCTTCGGTGACGGGGTATCGGCAGTGTGCGCCATCGGTGTGCAGCAGCTTCGGCGCTCTCCAAGGCGCCCCGGCCGCAGTGTACAAGGAATGCGAAGCATTCGCGATTCGAGAGAAATGTCGTCGACACCACGCATGCCGTCGACCCCCCACAATAGCCTCTCGAATCAACGCAGGAGAACAACCATGAAGGGTGATGCCAAAGTCCTCGAATACCTGAACAGCCAGCTCAAGCTCGAGTTGACGGCGATCAACCAGTACTTCCTGCACTACCGGATGCTCGAGCACTGGGGCTACGAACGACTGGCCAAGCATGAGCACGACGAGTCGATCGAGGAGATGAAGCACGCCGACCGTCTGATGCAGCGCATCCTGGTGCTCGACGGGCTGCCCAACCTGCAGGACCTGGGCAAGCTGCTGATCGGTGAATCGGCGGTCGAGGTGCTGCACTGCGACCTGAAGGTCGAAGTCACGTCGCAGGCGCTGCTGAAGGAAGCGATCGCCCATTGCGAAGCGGTGCGCGACTACGTGTCACGCGAGTTGCTCGAAGACATCCTCGAGGACACCGAGGAGCATATCGACCACCTGGAAACGCAAATCGGCCTGGTCGCGCAAGTGGGTGAGCAGAACTGGCTGCAGTCGCAGATGGGCGAGACTTCCTGAACACTTTCTCCCCTGTGCCGACTCAACCAATTTATTGAGAAGCATTCCTGTTCCAGATACACTGCGCAGCAAGCTGTCCACGAAGCCTGCTGCGCACCATGATCGTCTGTCTGTGCCATCGCGTGTCCGACCGCGACATCCGGCAAGAAGTGTCGGCAGGAACCTATTGTTTCGACGTGCTGCAGGACGACACGCGGGTCGCGTCGTCGTGCGGCAGCTGCCATGACTGCGCGCGCGAGGTCTTCGACAGCGCCTGCGCGCTGGCGCGCTGTGCGGTGAACAACGCCGAGGTCGGCGCCCGCGCCAGCCTGGCCTGACGCGCAGGCCGGTCTTTCGTCAGCCTTCGCGACCGGGCTTGCGCCGTGGTGCCCAGTGCACCGGCTGAGCCGCGCCGGCGGCGGGACGCGCTGGTGCATCGCAGCCGTTGCAACCGCAGCCCGACCCCGCTTCGGACAGGGCCCGCAGCCGCGCGGCGATCGGTGCCG
>DAORHX010000679.1:0-2155 GCA_035438245.1 Rubrivivax sp. | reverse complement strand
AGCGCGGCCTGGCGCGCGCGTTCGAGCCACGCGCCGACGCGGCCTGCGTTGCCGTTCAGGCCGCGGCGTGCGCGGCGCTCGCTCGTGCTCAATCGGGATCGAGCCGCTCGCGCCAGGCTCGCCGTTCTTCGGGGCTGAGCTTGCCCAGCATCTCGCGCCGCTGCCGCAGCAGCTCGCGGCGTTCGGCCGGCGTCATCGCCTGAACCTGGCGCCGCCGCTCGTCGGCCAGCTGGTTGCGCTGCGCGGGGGTGAGCTCGTTCCAGTGCGAGCGCGTGTCGCTGATCAGCTCCTGGCGCTGCGCCGGGGTCAGCGACTCCAGCTGTTCGCGCAGCTGCAGGCGGAAAGCGCGGCGTTCGTCGGGGCTGGCCAGTTGCAGCTGGCGCTTGATCTCCGCGCGGCGCACGGCCTGCTGCTGCGGCGTCAGGCGCGCCCATTCGCGTGCGTCGGGCACCTGCACCGGCGCGGCAAGCACGGCGTTGCAGCACAGCAGCACGAGGCCTGCGATCGACGCGGCGACCGGCCCGAGACGCGACAGGAGGGAAAACTTCGACATGGGCATGCGCGGCCGGCGGATCGGGCCCGATGGCGCTTGAACCTCGCTGCCGGCCGGGCTCTTACGCCATGCCCCACTGCCGCGCTCGGGATTGCGTGCCGCACGTAAGGGGGCGTCGCCGTGCGGGTTCAAGGGCGGCGAAGGGCCGATGCCGCCCGACGCGATCAACCCACCTGGAGCGTTCATGACCATCACCCTCGAGTCCCTCGCTGCCTGTGCCACCGCCGTCGGCGCGCTGGCGATGCTGGCAGCTCCGGCCGCCGCACAGAGCGCATCATCGCTGGCCGACTACCCGCAGCAGCGCGTCGACAAGCGCCAGCAGCATCAGTCCGAGCGCATCACGCACGGCGTGGAGCAGGGCCAGATCACCGGGCGCGAGCAGCTGCACCTGGAACGCCAGCAACGGCAGCTCAACCATCTGGAGCGCCGCATCGAGTCGGACGGCCGTGTGAGCGCTCGCGAGGCGGTGCGCATGGAACGCGCGCAGGACCACGCCAGCCACAACATCTACCGCGCACGCCACAACCCGCGCGGCCGCTGAACGTCAACGCGCGCGACTTCGCGCGCGCGTCGAACGCGGGCCTCAATCGGGCTTGATCTTCGCGCGTGCGATCACCGGCTTCCAGCGCTGCTGTTCGGCGGCGATGAACTTCGCGTATTCGGCCGGCGTGCTGCCCACGGCGATGGCCGCGTCGTGCGCCAGCCGCTCCTGCGTCGCCGGCTCCTTCACCGCCTTGGCGGCGGCCACGGCCAGCTTGTCGATCGCCGACTGCGACAGCGAGGCCGGCGCGTTCAGGCCGTACCACTGCGTCATCTCGAAGCCCGGGAAACCCTGCTCGGCCACCGTCCCCACGTCGGGCAGCTGCGGGATGCGCTGTGTGGTGCCCGTGGCGATGCAGCGCAGCTTGCCGGTGCGCACGAACTGCAGCACCGCCGCCGCGCCGATCGATGCCGCGTCGAGCCGGCCGGCGATCAGGTCGGTGAGCATCGGGCCGGTGCCGCGGTAGGGCACGTGCGTCATGAAGGTGCCGCTGGCCATCTTCAGGTATTCCATCGCCAGGTGGCCGGCGCTGCCGTTGCCGGCCGAGCCGTAGTTCAGCTGGCCAGGCTTCTTCTTCGCCAGCGCGATGAACTCCACCATGTTCTTCGCCGGCACCTCGGGGTTCACCAGGTACAGGCTCGGCACCTTGGCCAGCAGCGACACCGGCTTGAAGTCCTTGTTCACGTCGAAGGACAGCTTCTCGAAGATGAACGGGTTGACCGCGAAGGTGCCGATGTGGCCGAGGATCAGCGTGTGCTGGTCGTCGGCGCGCGCCACGTCGGTCATCGCCACGTTGCCGGCGCCGCCCGGCTTGTTGTCGACGTACACCGACTGGCCGAGCAGCTTGCCCATCTCGGCCGCGGTGGCGCGGGCGATGATCTCCGAGCTGCCGCCGGGCGCGAACGGCACGACGAAACGGATCGGCTTGCTGGGCCAGGCGGGCTGCGTGCGCAGGCCCGGCGCGCCCAGCGTTGCGGTGGCGGCGATGCCGAATTGCAGCAGCCGGCGGCGGTCGATCGGGGTGCGGTCCATCGGGTCTCCTCCAGGTAAGTTGGTCGCCC
>DAORHX010000678.1:0-2156 GCA_035438245.1 Rubrivivax sp. | reverse complement strand
CCGCCTGCCGCGCCGTGCCGAAGCGCGACGACGTTGGCTGTTTGAATTCGGCGGCCTTGCGCCGTGAGCCGACCTCAGCCGCCAGCCGCCGGTTTGAACCAGCGTGGAAAGTACTTCGCCACCTGCGGGCCCGAGGACTTCAGCGCATGGCAGCCGTCGATGCTGAACGGCTGCGCCTCGGTGTCCTGCAGCATCACTTCCCACATCGCCTGCAGTGTCGCGCTGCCCATCACGCCGGCCAGCTCGTTCATGTGCGTGCAGCCGGCCGTGCGGCCGAACAGCCGCCGTAGGGCGTCGCGCCAGCCGCGCGCCACGCGCACGCCGACCAGCTGACCATAGTCGGGGGCGATCGTGGCGCAGGCGGCGTCGTAGGGCCCGGCTTCGGTGACGGCCTGCGCGGCGACCACGGTGGCCGTGCGGTCCACCGTCAGCCGCAGCCGCATCGAATGCATCGGCTCACCGGGCGGCAGCAGGCCGCCGGCGCGCGGCACCGGCCTGGTCCAGGCATCGGTCAGATGCCCCTCGATATCCCACAGGCCATCGCTGCGCGCGTACGCGGTGATGGTGATGGAGCGTTGGTGCGAAGCTTCGCGCGGGCAGTCGGCAGGCGGCAGTGGCATGGGTGGCAGGGCAACGGGATGATGACCGGCCGAGACTACACCGCTGCACGACAATGAACCGAACCCGCGCCACAAGACCCGACGCCATGCCCGACGACACCGCCCTCGACCGCATCGGCCCCTACGTCTACCGCCGTTTCGCGCCGCCGCCGCTGCCCGCGCAGCAGCACTGCACGGTGGCCATCGTCGGCGGCGGGCCGGTGGGCCTGGCCACCGCGCTGGGCCTGGCGCGGCACGGCGTGGCCAGCATCGTCGTCGAAGCCGACGACAGCGTCTGCATCGGCAGCCGCGCCGCCTGCATCTCGCGCCGCAGCCTGGAGATCTGCGGCCGGCTCGGCGCGTTGCCCGACATGCTGCAGCGCGGCCTGCCGTGGTCGGGCGGGCGCAGCTTCTGGCAGCGCACCGAGGTGTTCCGCTTCTCGATGCCCGAATACGAGGGCCAGCGGCTGCCGCCGATGATCAACCTGCAGCAGTACTACATCGAGGACGCGCTGCTGGCGGCGGTGGCGCGCGCCAATGCCGCCGTGCCGGGGCTGATCGACATCCGCTGGGCGACCCGCGTCGACGGGCTCGAGCTCGGGCCCCAGGGCGTCGGCCTGAGCCTGGTCAATGCGCTGGGCCGCGGCACGCTGCACGCCGACTGGCTGGTGGCCTGCGACGGCGGCCAGAGCTTCGTGCGCAGCGCGCTCGGCCTGCAGCTCGAAGGCACGGCCTACACCGGGCGCTACGTGATCGTCGACATCGAGCTGCCGAGCACGCACCCGACCGAACGCCGCGCCTGGTTCGACCCGCCGTGGCACCGCGGCGCCACCGTGCTGATGCACCGCCAGCCCGACGACCTGTGGCGCATCGACTGGCAGCTGCGCCACGGCGACAGCACCGAAGAGGCGATGCAACCCGAGAACGTGCGCCGCTTCGTGCAGCGCCACCTCGACGCGATCGGCGAAGGCCATCTGCCATGGAAGCCGGCGTGGAGCTCGATCTACCGCGCCGGCGCGATGACGCTGGCCGGCTACCGCCATGGCCGCGTGCTGTTCGCCGGCAATGCCGCGCATGCGATGCCGATCTTCGGCGTGCGCGGCTTGAACTCCGGCTTCGACGACGCCGACAACCTGGCCTGGAAGCTGGCGGCCGTGCTGCGCGGCGACGCTGCCGATGCGCTGCTCGACAGCTACAGCGGCGAGCGCGTGCAGGCCTTCCACATCAACGCACAGAGCGCGCGGCGCAGCACCGAGTTCATGTCGCCGCCGTCGCGTGGCTTCGACGTGCTGCGCGAGGCCGCGCTGTCGCTGGCGGCCGAGCACCGCGACATCGCCGAGCTGATCAACCCGCGCCAGACCGCTGCCGTGGCGTATGCCGGCTCGTCGCTGTCCACGCCCGACGCCGAAGCCTGGCAAGGCGGACCGGCACCCGGCGAGGTGCTGCCCGAGGTGCCGGTGGGCGGGCCGGTCGGCCATGTCACCGAGGCGGTCGGCCCGGGCTTCGTGCTGCTGCATTTCGGCACGCCGCCAGCCTGGGGCCTGGGCCCTGCGTGCT
>DAORHX010000677.1:0-2156 GCA_035438245.1 Rubrivivax sp. | reverse complement strand
TGCCCGTGCTGGCCGGCGATGCGCTCGGCCACGGCCACGCCCTCCTCCTCGGCCTTGTGCGCGAGCATCGGCCCGCGCACCACGTCGCCGACCGCCCAGACGTTCGGCAGGTTGCTGCGACAGTCACCGTCGACGGCGACGAAGCCGCGCTCGTCAAGCTTCAGGCCGACGGCCTCGGCGTTCAGCCCGGTGGTGTTGGGTACGCGGCCGATCGAGACGATCAGCTTGTCGCACGTCAGCGTCTGTTCGGCGCCGGCGGCATCGGCGTAGCGCACGACGACGCCCTTCTTGCCCGGCTTCACGTCGGCGATCTTCACGCCGAGGTGGATCGCCAGCCCCTGCTTGGTGAAGACCTTGTGTGCCTCCTTGGCGACCTGCGCGTCGGCCGCACCGAGGAAGTTCGGCAGCGCCTCGAGCACCGTGACCTGTGCGCCGAGCCGCCGCCACACCGAGCCCATCTCCAGGCCGATGACGCCGGCACCGATGACCCCCAGCGTCTTCGGCACCGCGCCGATGCGCAACGCGCCGTCGTTCGACAGGATCGATTCCTCGTCGAAGGCCGCGCCCGGCAGCGCGCGCGCATTCGAGCCGGTGGCCACGATCACGTGCTTCGCCGTCAGCGTGTCGGGCTTGGCGCCGGCCACCGCGATCTGGTAGCCGCCGTCGGCCGCCTTGACGAACGCGCCGCGCCCGTGGAAGAAGCTGACCTTGTTCTTCTTGAACAGGTAGAGGATGCCGTCGTTGTTCTGCTTGACCACCTGGTCCTTGCGGCCGACCATCTTCGCGACGTCGATGCTCAGGTTGCTCAACGAGATGCCGTGGTCGGCGAAGGCATGAGCGGCGTGCTCGAAATGTTCGCTCGATTGCAGCAGCGCCTTGCTCGGGATGCAGCCGACGTTGGTGCAGGTGCCCCCCGGGGCCGGGCCGCCGGCGGCGTTCTTCCACTCGTCGATGCAGGCGGTGTTCAGGCCGAGCTGTGCGGCGCGGATCGCGGCGATGTAGCCGCCGGGGCCGCCGCCGATGACGACGACGTCGAATGCTTTGGACATGGTGCTCACTACAGGTTGACGCCGCTCACTCGAGCGGCACGAAGATCCACAGCAGCAGGTAGACCACCAGGCCCGTGCCGCCGAACAAGAAGAGCAGCGCGAACATCAGCCGCCAGATCCACGGCTCGATGCCCGAGACCTGGCCGATGCCGGCGCAGACGCCGCCGAGCCACTTGTCGCTGCGGCTGCGGCGCAGCCGGTTCAGCGCCGACGCCGCGGCCGGCGGCTCGGCGCCCTGCTGGCCGATCAGCCGCGCCTTCGCGCTCTGGAACTCCTCTTCGGACAGCGTGCCGCGGGCACGCATCTCCTCGAGCCGCGCCAGTTCGTCGACCAGGCTCACGGCAGCGCCCTCAGATGTCGAACAGCAGGCGCGCCGGGTCTTCCAGCGACTCCTTCATCGTCACCAGGCCGAGCACGGCTTCGCGGCCGTCGATGATGCGGTGGTCGTAGCTCATCGCCAGGTAGTTCATCGGGCGCACCACGACCTGGCCGTTCTCGACCACGGCACGGTCCTTGGTGGCATGCACGCCGAGGATCGCACTTTGCGGCGGGTTGATGATCGGCGTCGACAGCATCGAGCCGAACACGCCGCCGTTGCTGATCGAGAAGGTGCCGCCGGTCAGTTCGTCGATCGACAGCTTGCCGTCGCGCGCCTTGACGCCGTACTCGGCGATCTTCTTCTCGATGTCGGCAAAGCTCATCTGGTCGGCGTTGCGCAGGATCGGCACCACCAGCCCGCGCGGCGAGCCGACCGCGATGCCGATGTCGAAGTAGCCGTGGTAGACGATGTCGGTGCCGTCGACGCTGGCGTTGAGCACCGGGTACTTCTTCAGCGCGGCGACCGCCGCCTTGACGAAGAAGCTCATGAAGCCGATCTTCACGCCGTGCTCCTTCTCGAAGCGCTCCTGGAAGCGCTTGCGCATGTCCATCACCGGCGCCATGTTCACTTCGTTGAAGGTCGTCAGGATGGCGTTGCTCGCCTGCGACTGCAGCAGCCGTTCGGCGACGCGCGCACGCAGCCGCGACATCGGCACGCGCTGCTCGGGGCGTTCGCCGAGGCTGGCCATCGCCGGTGCGGCCACCGGCGGCAGCGGCCTGGCCGCCGCC
>DAORHX010000676.1:0-2157 GCA_035438245.1 Rubrivivax sp. | reverse complement strand
ACATCAGCCCCGGCAACCTGTACTACCACTACCCGGCCAAGGACGAGCTGATCAATTCGCTGTTCGACCGCTACGAGCGGGCCCTCGGCGAGCTGCTGCAGGCCGCCGAAGGCGTGCGCAACATCGAGGACGCGTGGCTGTTCTTCCACATGCTGTTCGAGCTGATCTGGCAGTACCGCTTCCTCTACCGCGACCTGAACGACCTGCTGTCGAAGAACCGGCGGCTGGAGACGCACTTCCAGTTCGTGCTGAAGCACAAGTCGCGCGCGGTGCAGCAGGTGCTGGGCTCGCTGTCGATGGGCAGCACGATGCGTGTCGATCGTCGCCAGGCCGAGGCCGCCGCCAATGCGATGGTGGTGGTGCTGACCTACTGGCTCAGCTACGAGTACGTGCGCGACCCGCGCAAGGCGCTCGAACCCGAGAACGCCGGCGCCGCGCTGGCGCGCGGCGCCTACCACGTGCTGTGCCTGCTGATGCCCTACCTGGACGCCGCGGCGCAGGAGCACCTGCACACGCTGGCCGGCGAATACCTGCGCTGAGCGCGCCGTCGCCTCAAGCCGCCCACGGCAGCATCAGCGTCAGCCACACCAGCTTGTCGAGCTCCGGCGCGAAGCGGTCGATGATCTGCTGCGGTTCGGGGCACAGCGCACGGTCGGTGATGAGCGCGAACTGCACGCCGCCGGCGTACGAAAAGATGCTGACGCCGACCGCCACGTCGCCGGTCTGCGGCACCCAGAAGATGCTCTGGCGCAGCGTCGAGCCGCACAGCTTCAGCGCCCGCTGCGGCCCGGGCACGTTGGTCATCACCGCGGTGGCCTTCTTTGCGAACAGGTTCAGCAGCACGTCCTGCGAGCCCTTGTTGAGCAGGCCCGCCGCCGCCAGCACACCGAAGGCCAGCACCGGCTGGTAGCTGCCCTTCAGCTCGTTCATGCGCGCGCGCACCGCGTACACCCGCTCGACCGGGTTGCCGATGCCGATCGGCAGCACCAGCGGCGCCAGGCCGAAGCGGTTGCCGAGCTTGTAGGCCTCGTCGAGCGGGCGCAGGTTCACCGGCACCATCGCGCGGATCGCCTTGCCGGCGGGGTCGTCGCCGCTGTCGCGCAGGTAGTCGCCGATGGCCCCGGCCACGCAGGCCAGCAGCACGTCGTTGACCGACGCGTGCAGCGCCTTGCCCACGCTCTTGACCACGTCCAGCGACAGCGGCTCGCCCCAGGCGACGACCTTGCGGCCGACCGGGCGCCCCTTCAGCCGCGTCGGCGAATCGTTGCCCATCAGCGCCAGCGCCGCGACGTCGGTGGCGACGCGCGCACCGACACGCGCCAGCTCGCGCGTGCCCGCCTGCGGGTGCGCGAACAGGGCCAGCGAGCGCAACATGCCCTGCCCCGACAGGTCGATGGCTTTGACCGCCAGGTCGGTCAGCGGCCGCACCACGACGTCGGCCAGCCAGTCGTGGTGCTCGTGCTCGTGTTCGTCGCCGCCGTGCGGCAGTTCGCCGCCGTCGGCGATCGACATCACCACCGAGGTCAGCGAGATGCCGTCGCCGATGCAGTGGTGGATGCGCACCAGGAGCGCGCTGCCGCCCTCGTAGTGCTCGACCAGGTGGAACTGCCACAGCGGGTGCGCCGGGTCCAGCGGCGTCGTCGCCAGCTCGCCGCAGCGCGCCTGCAGCGCGGCACGTTCGCTCTGCCCGCGCCGTCGCGGCAGCGTCTCGCGCACGACGTGGCGGCGGATGTCGAAGTTCTCGTCGTCCACCCAGTCGGCGCCGAGCGTGTCCTCGACCACCTTCTGCCGGAAGCGCGGGTACTGCAGCAGCCGCTGCGCCAGGCGGCGGCACAGCGCGTCGTAGCCCAGGCCCGGCTGCAGCAGCCAGACGCCGACGATCATCATCAGGTTGACGTCGTTGTCCATGCGCAGCCAGGCGTGATCGACGCGGCTCATGCGCTCGGCGGTGTCGGGCATCGTCGGTCTCCTCGTGCGGACCGCGTTTAAGATCGCCGCGGCCCTCGACCCATTTTCACCCTACCGGAGACGCCCCCATGGCCAGCCTGAAGTCCCAGTTCGACAAAGCCGTGACCGAGAGCAAGAAGCTGCCGGAAAAGCCGGACAACGCCACGCTGCTGAAGATCTACGCGCTGTACAAGCAGGCCAGCGAGGGCG
>DAORHX010000675.1:0-2160 GCA_035438245.1 Rubrivivax sp. | reverse complement strand
TGGTGCGCATGCTCGACTACGGCCAGAACCCGCAGGCCGCCTGCGACGCGCCGCGCTGGCGCTTCAACCTGCAGAAGAAACTCAACCTCGAGCCTGGTGTCGGCGCCGACACCGCGCAGGCGCTGCAGCAGCGGGGTCACGTGCTCGACGAGCTGCAGGACAGCTACCAGGACTTCGGTGCCGGCCAGTTCATCTGGCGGCTCGGCGACCCGGCAGCGGAAGGCTACGCCGCCGCCAGCGACCCGCGGCGCGACGGCCTGGCCGCGGGCTTCTGACGCGCACCGTGCTGACGCGCGCGGCGCGTCCGTGGCCGGGCCTGCTGCTGGCGATGGCCGGCGCGATCGCCTTCTCCGGCAAGGCGATCATCGTCAAGCTGGCGTATCGGTACGGCGTCGACGCGGTCACGCTGATCATGCTGCGCATGCTGTTCGCGCTGCCGCTGTTCGTCGCGCTGGCGTGGTGGGCCGGGCGGGGCAAGCCGGCGCTGACCCTGCGCGACTGGCGCGCGGTCCTGCTGCTCGGCTTCAGCGGCTACTACCTCGCCAGCTTTCTCGACTTCTGGGGCCTGCAGTACGTCAGCGCCAGCCTCGAGCGGCTGATCCTGTACCTCGGGCCGACGCTGGTGCTGCTGCTGGGCCGCGTGCTCTTCAAGCGCCGCGTCACGCCGCAACAGCTGCTGCCGCTGGCCATCAGCTATGCCGGTGTGTTGCTGGCCTTCGGCCACGAACTGCAGCTGCAAGGTGCGAACACCGCGCTCGGCGCCGCGCTGGTCTTCGCCAGCACGCTGAGCTATGCGCTGTACCTGCTGTACAGCGGCGAGGAAGTGCGGCGCCTGGGCGCGCCGCGGCTGACCGGGCTGGCGACCAGCGTCGCCTGCATGCTGTGCATCCTGCAGTTCGCGCTGCTGCGGCCGTGGCACGCCGCCTTCGACGTGGCGCCGCCGGTGCTGTGGCTGTCGCTGCTGAACGCCACGCTGTGCACCTTCGCGCCGGTGCTGATGGTGATGATGGCCATCGAGCGCATCGGCGCGGCGATGGCCTCGCAGGCTGGCATGATCGGGCCGTTGAGCACGATCGCGATGAGCGTGTGGCTGCTCGGTGAAAGCTTCACCGCGTGGCTCGCCGCCGGCACCGTGCTCGTGATCGCCGGCATCTGGCTGCTGTCGCGCGCGCCGGCGCCGACGGCCTCGAAGGAGACGACACATGGATCTGGGCATTGACGGCAAGTGGGCGCTGGTGTGCGCGGCGAGCAAGGGGCTGGGCAAGGGCTGCGCCGCGGCGCTGGTGCGCGAGGGCGTCAACGTGGTCATCACCGCGCGCGGCGACGGCGCGCTGCAGGCCACCGCGGCCGAGCTGCGCGCGCTGAATCCTGCCGTGCAGGTGCGCACGGTGGCCGGTGACATCGCCACGCCCGAGGGTCGGGCGGCGGCGCTGGCCGCGTGCCCGCAGGTCGACATCCTGGTGAACAACGCCGGCGGGCCGCCGACGGGCGACTTCCGCGACTGGGACCGCGAGACCTGGGTCAAGGCCGTCGAGGCCAACATGCTGACGCCGATCGAGCTGATGAAGGCCACCGTCGACCCGATGGTCGAGCGCGGCTTCGGGCGCGTGGTCAACATCACCTCGAGTGCGGTGAAGGCGCCGATCGACGTGCTCGGCCTGAGCAATGGGGCACGCAGCGGCCTCACCGGCTTCGTCGCCGGGCTGGCGCGACAGAGCCGGCTGGCCGCAGCCAACGTCACCATCAACAACCTGCTGCCGGGCGTGTTCGACACCGACCGCGTGCGCAGTGCCTCGGTGGGAGCGGCGGCCAAGCAAGGCAAGACGGTCGACGAGGTGCTGGCGCAACGCCGCGCGGGCATTCCCGCCAAGCGCTTCGGCACGGCCGACGAGTTCGGCGCGTTCTGTGCGTTCATGTGCAGTGCGCAGGCGGCGTACCTGACCGGGCAGAACATCCTGCTCGACGGCGG
The DNA here is from genome assembly GCA_035438245.1 of Rubrivivax sp. Classification (GTDB taxonomy): domain Bacteria; phylum Pseudomonadota; class Gammaproteobacteria; order Burkholderiales; family Burkholderiaceae_C; genus Rubrivivax. Next base: position 191 of record DAORHX010000675.1, on the reverse strand, counting down.
GGCCTATCCGGGCACGTTCTGATCAGCGCACGAACGGGTCGACGAAGCCCGCGCCGAGCCTGACCCCGGCATCGTGGCGCCGGCTCCGGCGCAAAGCCGCCGAATTCCAACAGCCAACGTCGTCGCGCTTCGGCGTGGCGCGGCAGGCGGCACCCGCCAGGGGCTCATGCTGCGGCGGTCGGCCCGTGGGG
>DAORHX010000674.1:0-2160 GCA_035438245.1 Rubrivivax sp. | reverse complement strand
CTGATCACCAGCGACATCGCCATGGCGCTGCGCACGCCGACCAAGGACGCGGAAGAAATCAAGGTCGAGTACGGCGTGGCCAAGCAGCTGCTGGCCGACCCGAACCAGGAGATCGAGGTGCCGGGGCTGGGCGACCGCGCGCCGCGCCGGCTGGGCCGCCAGGCGCTGGCCGGCGTGATCGAGCCGCGCGTCGAGGAGATCTTCTCGCTGGTGCACCAGGTCATCCGCCAGAGCGGCTACGAGGAGCTGCTGTCCAGCGGCATCGTGCTGGCCGGCGGCAGCGCGGTGATGCCGGGCATGGTCGAGCTCGGCGAGGACATCTTCCTGAAGCCGGTGCGCAAGGGCCTGCCGTTGTATGCGGGGCCCTTGGCGGACATGGTCGCCAACCCGCGCTCGGCGACGGTGATGGGCTTGCTGGAGGAGGCGCGCTCGGCGCGCGCGCGCGGCCTGAAGGCGGCGCAGCAGGCGGGGTCGGTGAAGACCATCGTCGGCCGCGCGAAGGACTGGTTCTTGGGGAATTTCTAGAGAAAGGAGCCCGTGCATGGCAACAGAGGTTCCGCGTTCGTGGGATGTGGGTAGACGGGGTGGTTATTTGTTCATTGGCAACTGCAGCTGACTAGGAGGCGCACATGGCTATCGAGATGATCGAGGAATTTGACCAGGGCACGCAGATCAAGGTGATCGGCGTCGGTGGCGGCGGCGGCAACGCCGTCGAGCACATGATCTCGCAGGGCGTGCAGGGGGTGCAGTTCGTCTGCGCCAACACCGACGCGCAGGCGCTGAACCGCAGCCGCGCCGCCGACCTGGTGCAGCTGGGCGTGTCGGGCCTGGGCGCGGGCAGCAAGCCCGAGGTCGGCCGCAGCGCCGCCGAGGAAGCGGTGGACCGCATCCGCGACGCGATCAGCGGCGCGCACATGCTGTTCATCACCGCCGGCATGGGCGGCGGCACCGGCACCGGCGCAGCGCCGGTGATCGCGCGCGTGGCCAAGGAGATGGGCATCCTGACCGTGGGCGTGGTCACCAAACCCTTCGAGTTCGAAGGCAAGCGCCGCGGCTCGCAGGCCGAGAACGGCGTCGCCGAGCTGGAAGCCAACGTCGACAGCCTGATCGTCGTGCTCAACGAGAAGCTGCTCGAAGTGATGGGCGACGACGTCACGCAGGACCAGGCCTTCGCGCATGCCAACGACGTGCTGAAGAACGCGGTCGGCGGCATCAGCGACATCATCCACGTGCCGGGGCTGGTCAACGTCGACTTCGAGGACGTGAAGACGGTGATGAGCGAGCCGGGCAAGGCGATGATGGGCACGGCGCAGGCCGGCGGCCCCGACCGCGCCAACAAGGCGGCCGAACTGGCGGTGGCCTGCCCGCTGCTCGAAGGCATCGACCTGAGCGGCGCGCGCGGCGTGCTGGTGCTGATCGCGGCGAGCAAGCAGACCTTCAAGCTGTCCGAGAGCAAGAACGCGATGAACACCATCCGCCGCTATGCGGCGGACGAGGCGCACGTCATCTTCGGCACCGCCTACGACGAGAGCCTGGGCGACCAGCTGCGCGTCACCGTCATCGCCACCGGGCTGTCGTCGCTGGCGCGGCGCGCGCAGCCGCCGCTGAACCTGGTGCAGCAGCCCGCCATGCGCACCGGCACCGACAACCTGCCGATCCTGGCCCAGCAGCCGCAGCAGGCCGGCGCGGCAGCGGCGCAGCCGCAGGACTACAGCAGCCTGAGCACGCCCAGCGTCTGGCGCACCGCACGCAGCGCGGCGGCCAAGGTCGAGGCGCTGTCGAGCAACGGCATGGACGAGATCGAGATTCCGGCGTTCCTGCGCAGACAGGCGGACTGAGCTTCGGCTTGCGGCATGCCAAGGGGGCGCTGCGGCGCCCCTTTCTGCATGGGGCGCCGAAGAGACCGGCGAGCGCTGGACGCCGCACGCCGCCATCGGCCCGAAGCTGCGGCAGCATCTGGCCGAGTGGGGCCGGCGAAGGTGATCGCGCGGCACGATATGCAGAGCAGCCAGCGCCCCGCCGAAGCCGATGACAATGCGGCGATGCGCGACTCGCGTTCCGGCCCTGGCGGCCTGGTCTACTCCACCGACGGCGGCCGCATGTGCCCGGACTGCCGCCGCCCGCTGGCCGCTTGCGTGTGCCGCGCCGCGGCCGCGCCCC
>DAORHX010000673.1:0-2163 GCA_035438245.1 Rubrivivax sp. | reverse complement strand
AGAGCATCGGCTCGCGCAGCACGCCGTCGGCCACCAGCTGCAGCACGATCAGCAGCCGCCCGAGACGGCCGTTGCCGTCGAGGAAGGGATGGATGGTCTCGAACTGCACGTGCGCCAGCGCCGCCTTGATGAGCGGCGGCGTCGGCTCGGGCTCGTCGTTGAGGAAGCGCTCGAAGGGCTTCAGGCACTCGGCCAGCGTGTTGGCTGGCGGCGGCACGAAGGCGGCGTTGCCCGGCCGCGTGCCGCCGATCCACACCTGCGAGCGGCGCAGCTCGCCGGGCGTCTTGCCGCGCCCGCCGGGGTGCGCCATCAGCACCTCGTGCATGCCGCGCAGCAGACGCATCGACAGCGGCAGCCCACCGCGCAGCGACGCGAGCCCGTGTTCGAGCGCAGCCACGCAGCGGCTCACCTCGCGTGCGTCCTCCACCGGCACGCCGGGCTGCTCGTCGATCTCGTAGAGCAGCAGGTCGGCCAGCGACGACTGCGTGCCTTCGATCTGCGACGACAGCACCGCCTCCTTGCGCACGAAGCTGTACAGCAGCAGCGATGCATTGGGCAGATGCGCCGACAGCGCGTCGAGCCGGCCCAACGCCACCAGGGCGTCGTCGAAGCGGCGCCGCAGCGCGGAGGACCACTGCACCGGCGGCTCGGGCGGCAGCGCCGCAGGCACGAACGCGCGGAAGCGTTCGCCGGCCGCGGCGACCTCGACGTACGTTCCGGGCGGGGTTCTGCGCATCGGGCTGGCAAGCTCAAACAACGCGGTGCGTTATTTTAGGTTGACCAATAAAAGTGAATCAACGCGAGCCGTTGTTTTAGACCGCAAGCCTGCCCGCTGGGCCCACGCGGGCAAGACACTCCCCCAGAAGCGCCGTCGCTGACCACCGCATGCGCGGCGCAGTGCCGGCGCAGCCCTTCGAGCAGCGCGATGCGGCGGCGGCGCAGTTCTGTCGTGGCACGGCGCAGGTGGCGGTCGAAGGCGCCGCTGTACATCTGCACTGCCAGCGCCGCATGCTCCAGGCTGCTGCATGCTGCAACCCGGGTCGTCGTTGCGCTTGCCACCGATCAGGTCGTTGGCCGATTCGGGCAGACCACGTTGCCTAGGCGCAGCGCTGGAACAGTACCTTCGTCGCCGGAGGGCGTCCTCGATCGCCACCGGCGCGCCTTGGTCGTCGGCTGCCCCAGGAAGCGCAAGCACTTCTTCCTGATAAGGTCGAGGCAGGCCATTCGGACCGAAGCGAGGGCAGCATGGACGACGTTCCGGAGACGCGCTACGCGAAGAGTGGCGACTGTCATATCGCCTACCAGGTCCTCGGCAAGGGCCCGCTCGACGTGGTCTTCATTCCGGGCTTCGTGTCGCACGTCGAAGCCTGCTGGGCCGACGCACGGCTCGCCCACTTCTACAGGCGCATCGCGTCGTTCGCGCGCCTGATCCTGTTCGACAAGCGCGGCACCGGCATGTCCGACCCCGTGCCCCAGCAGCAACTGCCCACGCTGGAGCAGCGCATGGACGATGTGCGCGCGGTCATGGACGCCGCCGGCTCACAGCGCGCGGCGCTGGTCGGCGTCTCCGAGGGCGGGCCGATGAGCCTGCTGTTCTCCGCCACGCATCCCGATCGCACGGTGGCGATGGTCATCGTCGGCACATTCGCACGCGTTGCCTGGGCCTCCGACTATCCGATCGGGGCCCGGCCCGAGGTGTGGCGCAGTCTGCTCGAGCGGATGGAGCAAGGCTGGGGCAGGGGCGTGCTGTTGAGTGCGTTCGCGCGCTCGCTCGCCGATGACGAGAGCGCCCGCGCCTGGTGGGGGCGCTTCCAGCGCCAGGCGGCCAGCCCAGGGGCCGCCGTGGCCGTGATGCAGATGGTTTACGAACTCGATGCACGCCCGATCCTGCCCGCGATCCGCGTGCCGACGCTGATCCTGCACCGTACCGACGACCGCATGGTGCCGGTCGAGCATGCGCGCTATCTGGCGCAGCACATTCCCGGCGCCCGCTACGTGGAGCTTCCCGGCCTGGATCACTTCTTCTTCACCGGCGACGCCGATGCCTACCTCGACCAGATCGAGGAGTTCCTCACCGGCGAGCTTCGTGCGGGCGAGCCCGACCGCGTGCTAGTGTAGTGTTTGATTCTTGAGGGAACTTAATTGCGCAACGTACCTCCAATG
>DAORHX010000672.1:0-2180 GCA_035438245.1 Rubrivivax sp. | reverse complement strand
CGTCGGGCTTGTAGTGCATCACCAGGAAGATGCCGGTGACGATCTGGATCACCAGCACCAGCATCGCCAGCGAGCCGAAGAAGTACCAGACGTTGAAGTTCTTCGGAGCGTAGTACTCCGACATGTGCTTCTTGTACTCGGCGAAGCCGGTCGGGAACCGGTTCTCCAGCCACACGGTGGCCTGCGTCATTGCCGACGCGCCGGGCGGTGCTTCCTTGAAATCTGCCATGGCTATCCTGTGGGGTTGCGTCGGGCCTCTCAGGCCTTGCTGTCTTCGCCGATCAGCAGCAGCGTGTCGGACAGGTACATGTGGCGCGGCACCTCGAGGTTGTCCGGCGCCGGCTTGTTCTTGAACACCCGCCCGGCCATGTCGAAGGTCGAACCATGGCAGGGGCAGAGGAAGCCGCCCTGCCAGTCGTCGGGCAGCGACGGCTGCGCGCCGGTGGCGAAACGATCGACCGGCGAGCAGCCCAGGTGCGAGCAGATGCCCACGCAGACGAGAATCTCGGGCTTGATCGAGCGCGGCACGTTGCGCGCGTACTCGGGCGTCAGCTCCGCCGGGTTGCGCTTGGAGAACGGGTCGGCCAGCTGGCCGTCGAGCTTGGGCAGCGCCGCCACCTGCTCCGGCGTGCGACGCACGATCCATACCGGCTTGCCGCGCCATTCGACCGTCATCTTCTCGCCCGGCCGCAGGCCGCTGATGTCGGCCTGCACCGGCGCACCTGCCGCCTTTGCGCGCTCCGAGGGGGCAAAGCTGGCGACGAAAGGTACCGCCACCGCAGCACCGCCGACCGCGCCGGCCCCGCAGGTTATCGCGATCCAGGTGCGCCGACCGGGATCGACAGTGGCCTCACTCATGCTTCCCTCTGCTTGATGACGATGTCCGAGTCAACCGGCGATTCTATCCGAGCGCTCCGGCACCTCTGCCGCACCCGGGCGCGCTAGCCTTCGGTGCAGCCGCAGGGCCATGGTGGATCCGCGCGTCAAGAGGAGAGCAACTGCATGGGTTTCGCGACCGAGTTCAAGGAATTCGCCCTGAAGGGCAACGTGATGGATCTGGCCGTCGGCGTCATCATCGGCGCGGCCTTCGGCCGGATCGTCGACTCGGTCGTCGCCGACCTGATCATGCCGCTGATCGGGCTGGTGCTCGGCGGGCTGGACTTCAACAACTACTTCATCCCGCTGGCGGGCCAGACGGCCACCAACCTGGCCGACGCACGCAAGGCCGGCGCGGTGTTCGCGTACGGCAGCTTCATCACGGTGGCGCTGAACTTCATCATCCTCGCCTTCATCATCTTCCTGATGGTGCGGCAGATCAACCGCCTGAAGGCCTCGGCGCCTCCACCGCCGCCGGCACCCGCGGCACCGCCCGAGGACGTGCAACTGCTGCGCGAGATTCGTGACGCATTGAAGAAATAACGCGCCCGGCCCGCCCCACGGGCCTTGAGTGGACGCCGTTCAGGCCGATGCACGTCGGATACTGAGCCGTCCCATGAATCCGACGCCCGCTTTAGGTCTGCCTGCGGCCATCGAAGCTGCCGTCCGTCGTGTGAAGCAGGCCGCGCGCCGCGCGGCCGAGCGCACGGTGGACAGCCTGGGCGTGTCGGCGCTGGCTTCGGCCAACGTGTTCCAGCGCGATGCGCTGCTCGGCGCGCAGTTCGAACTGAACCGCAAGCTCGGCGTGTTCTGCCACGGCTTCGACGAGACGCTGGACCGCCGCGTTGAACGCGAGGTGCTGCCGCGCCCCAGCACGCAGGCGGCGCTCGACGCCGAAAGCTGGGGCACCCTGAGCCTGGTCGACAACCACGAGATGGAACTGCAGGTCAGCGCCGAGCGCTTCGGGCTGCAGATCGCGCAGGATTGCGAGGCCGAGCAGCGCGAGCTGGACGGCTTCGTCGGCTCGGCGCTGCAGGGGTTCGGCGAGGCGCCGCGCAATCCGCTGCGGCCCGAGGTCATCGGCAACGCGATGATCCGCAGCGTCGAGCAGCTGACCGACCGGCCCGAGCAGCGCAAGGTGCTGGTCGCGGAGCTCGGCCGTTCGCTGGCCGCCGCGCTGCCCGAGACCTATGCGGCGATCGTTGCCGACATGCGCGCCGCCGGGCTGAAGCCGGCCTTGCCGAGCTTGCGCAGCTCCGAACGCGGCAGCGGTTTCGGCCGCACCAGCTCCGGCTACGACACGT
>DAORHX010000671.1:0-2182 GCA_035438245.1 Rubrivivax sp. | reverse complement strand
CGAGAAGCCGCCGAGCGTGCGCTGCGCGACGGCCGCACGCAGTACACCGACGCCGCCGGCCGCGCGCCGCTGCGCGAGCGCATCTCGCAGTGGTACGCGCAGCGCTTCGGCGTGCAGGTCGACCCGGCACGCATCGTGGTCACCGCGGGCGCCTCGGCGGCGCTGCAGCTCGCCTGCCTGGCGCTGGTCGAGCGCGGCGACGGGGTGCTGATGCCGGATCCGAGCTACCCCTGCAACCGCCACTTCGTCGCCGCGCCGGGCGGCCGGGCGGTGCTGCTGCCGTCTAGCGCGGAGCACCGCTTCCAGCTCGACGCCGACGCGGTGCGCGCCGCCTGGGCCCCGCGCACGCGCGGCGTGCTGCTGGCTTCGCCGTCCAATCCCACCGGCACTTCGATCGAGCGTGCCGAGATGCGCCGCATCGTCGAGGCCGTGCGCGAGCGCGGCGGCTTCACGCTGGTCGACGAGATCTACCTCGGCCTGTCCTACGACGAGGCCTTCGGCCACACCGCGCTCGAGCATGGCGTCGAGCACGGCGACGACATCGTGTCGATCAACAGCTTCTCGAAGTACTTCGGCATGACCGGCTGGCGCCTGGGCTGGCTGGTGCTGCCCGAGGCGCTGGTCGCGCCGGTGGAACGGCTGGCGCAGAACCTGTACATCTGCGCGTCCAGCATCGCCCAGCATGCGGCGCTGGCCTGCTTCGAGCCGGAGTCGATCGCCGAATACGAACGCCGCCGCGCGGAGTTCCGCCGGCGGCGTGACTTCGTCGTGCCGGCGCTGCAGGCGCTGGGGCTGCACGTGCCGGTGCTCCCGGACGGCGCGTTCTATGCGTGGGCCGACTGCAGCGCGTTCAGCACCAACAGCTGGGACTTCTGCTTCGACATGATGCGGCGCGCGCACGTGGCGCTGACGCCAGGGCGCGACTTCGGCCCGCACGCCGCGCAGCGCTATGTGCGCCTGTCGTTCGCCAGCTCGATGGACGAGCTCGAGCAGGCGCTGCAGCGGCTGGCGCGTGTGCTGCGCTGATCGCACGCCCAGCGTGCGAAATTTCGTCACAAGCGGTTAACCGCCGGGCAGAAGCCACGCTTTTCGCAGCGCGGCGGCGGCGGCGGCCCCCTAAGCTTGCGCGCCGTGGGACATCTACTGTTCAAGCGCCGCGCGCAGTCCGAAGCTGAAGCGTCGGAGTTCGCCGCCACCGTGGTGTCGGTGCCGTGCGTCGACATCGCGCCGATCGCAGCCGACGAGGCGCCGGCGCCCGCGGGCCCGGCCACGCCGCCGCACGCGACGGTGCAGACCGCACCGTCGTGCATCGGCCGCTATGCGCTGAAGCAGCCGCTCGGCCAGGGCGGGCTGGGCACGGTGTTCGAAGCCTGGGACCCGCTGCTGTCGCGCATGGTGGCGCTGAAGACGCTGCATTTCGAGACCGACATGCCGACGCGCATGTCGCTGGACGCGCTGTTCCTGAACGAGGCGCGCGCGGCGGCCGGCCTGAGCCACGCGCACATCGTCACCGTGCATGACGCCGGCCTGTCGGCGCAGGGCGTGTACCTGGCGATGGAACGGCTGCGCGGCCGCGACCTGCGCCAGGCGCTGCAGTCGGGCTGGCAGCCCGGGCCGGCCGAGGCTGCGCTGCTGGTGCGCCGCGTCGCCGACGCGCTGGCCTACGCGCATGCGCGCGGCGTCGTGCATTGCGACATCAAGCCGGCCAACATCTTCCTGACGCGACGCGACAAGCCGAAGGTGCTGGATTTCGGCATCGCACGTGTCGCCCACCGCGCCGCGCTGCCGGCGCTGGACGGCCTGATCGCCGGCTCGCCGCACTACCAGGCGCCCGAGCAGCTGCAGGCCGGCAGCATCGACGCGCGCACCGACATCTATGCGCTGGGCACCGTGTTGTACGAGCTGCTCACCGCGCGCAAGGCCTTCGACGGCGCATCGCTGCAGCAGATCCGCGATGCGGTCATGAGCCACGACCCCGTGCCGCCGCACACGCTGTGCGCTGCCGTGCCGCCGGAGCTTTCGGCGATCACGCTGCGCGCGATGGCGCGCGACCCTGCGGCGCGCTACGCCAGCGCCCACGAACTGGCGCAGGCGCTGCGCCACTGGCTGGCGCAGCAGGCGGCGGTGGCATCGTCGGCAGCCGAACCCTCGGGGCCGGCCACCGGCGAGCCGGCGCAGCCGC
>DAORHX010000670.1:0-2182 GCA_035438245.1 Rubrivivax sp. | reverse complement strand
GGCCTGATCGCCAGCCCGCACACCAGCGCCGGGCGCGTGCCCACCGCGCGCGGCTACCGGCTGTTCGTCGACACGATGCTGACGGCGCGGCCGGTCAACCTGGCCGAGGTGCCGCCGGAGATGGCGGTGGTGCGCGAGCAGCTGCACCCGGACCAGCCGCAGCGGGTCATCGCGCAGGCGGCCAGCCTGCTGTCCAGCCTGTCGAACTTCGTCGGCGTCGTCACCGCGCCGCGCAAGGCCAGCGTCTTCCATCACATCGAGTTCCTGCGCCTGGGCGAGCGGCGCGTGCTCGTCATCCTGGTGGCGCCCGATGGCGACGTGCAGAACCGCGTGCTCTTCACCGCGCGCGACTACGGCCAGGGCGAGCTGGTCGAGGCCACCAACTACCTGAACCTGCACTACGCGGGCCTGAGCATCGAGGAGGTACGCGAGCGGCTGAAGCACGAGATCGAGGCGCTGCGCGGCGAGATCGCGACGCTGATGCAGGCCGCCGTGCAGGCCGGCAGCGAAGCGCTGGCCGAAAGCACCGAACAGGTGGTGGTCAGCGGCGAACACAAGCTGCTCGACGTGCCGGCCTTCGGCAACGACATGGGCTCGCTGCGCAAGCTGTTCGACGTGTTCGAGCAGAAGACCGAGCTGATGCGGCTGCTCGACGTCAGCAGCCGCGCCGAAGGGGTGCGCATCTACATCGGCGGCGAGAGCCGTGTCGTGCCGTTCGAGGAGCTGTCGGTGGTGACCGCGCCGTACGAGGTCGACGGCCGCGTCGTCGGCACGCTGGGCGTGATCGGCCCGACGCGCATGGCCTACGAACGCATGATCCAGATCGTCGACATCACCGCGCGGCTGGTCGGCAACGCGCTGAGCCAGCGCTGACGCGGGCAGTGCGGCGGGCGCAGGGCAGAATGGCGCCGTGGCGTCAGTCGTCCGTGGGCCGGTAGCTCAGTTGGTTAGAGCGCGCGACTCATAATCGCTCGGTCGCGGGTTCGAGCCCCGCCCGGCCTACCACGGTGACGCGCCGCGCCTTCAGCGGCGCGGCGAAGGCTGCCGGTGGGCACCCTTCACATGCCCGGCATGCGCGCGCGCCGCCGCGCGCTTCGCCTGCGGCGCTGCGGACAAAGTGCCGAGGATGCCGCAATGGGCGGCATCGCGCGGTGCCGCACAGCGCTCGCGCAGGGCCTTGAGCTGCCGTTCGAGCTGCCGCAGCTCGCGGATGCGCGTGGCGACATGGCCGATGTGCGCGTCGAGCAGCGCGTTGACGTCGCCGCAGTCCTCGTGCGGCGAATCCTTGAAATGCAGCAGCACGCGGATCTCGTCCAGCGTCATGTCGAGCGAACGGCCGCGCCGGATGAAGTTCAGCCGCTCGACATGCTGCGGCCCGTAGATGCGGTAGTTGGCGTCGCTGCGCGGCGCCGCAGGCAGCAGCCCGGCGCGTTCGTAGTAGCGGATGGTCTCGACCTGGGTCGAGGCGGCTTCGGCCAGTTCGCCGATCTTCATGCGCCCGCATTGTAGGAAGCCGGCGCTGCCGCAGCTCGGTGCAGGGCCCTCGATCGTGCGCTTGACTCTGCAGCCGCTACAGGCTTTCCAATCGCGGCATCATCGACACGGAGCACCCCATGAGCGACGCCTGCTGCAGCCACGACCACGCCCCCACCGGCGCGAGCCCGCGCTACCGGCGCGTGCTGTGGGCGGCGCTGGTCATCAACGCCGCGATGTTCTTCGCCGAGATCGCCGGCGGCCTGCGTGCCGGCTCGGTGTCGCTGCTCGCCGACGCGGTGGACTTCTTCGGCGATGCCGCCAACTACGGCATCTCGCTGCTGGTGCTCGGCATGGCGCTGGCGTGGCGTGCGCGTGCGGCCTGGTTCAAGGGCCTGTGCATGGGCCTGTTCGGGCTGTTCGTGCTCGCCCGCGCGGCCTGGTCGGTGGCCAGCGGCGACGTGCCCGAGCCGCTGACGATGGGTGCGATCGGCATGCTGGCGCTGCTTGCCAACCTGGCGGTCGCGGTGCTGCTCTACGCCTGGCGCGACGGCGACGCCAACATGCGCTCGGTGTGGCTGTGCACACGCAACGACGCGATCGGCAACGTCGCGGTGATGGCGGCCGCGCTGGGCGTGTTCGGCACCGCACGCGCGTGGCCGGACCTGCTGGTCGCCGCGGTGATGGGCACGCTGGCCCTGCTGGCCGC
>DAORHX010000669.1:0-2203 GCA_035438245.1 Rubrivivax sp. | reverse complement strand
GCAGCCGTTCGAAGCGGCCGTCGTGCAGTGCCGCCTCGCACGCGGCCATGAAGCGTGCGGGCGGGTCGGGCGGCACCACGTCGGCGTCGGCATTCATCGGCGCGATGGTGCCAGACGCGGCAGCGCGCCGCTGGCGCGCCATGGCCGGCGCCAGGCGGCCTGCCCGGTCAGGCGGCGAGCGCCACTTCGTGCTGCGCCAGCAGGCGCTGCAGCAGCAGCTGCAGGTTCAGCCGCTCGTGCAGCACCGCCGCCATCTTCGCGGTGCAGTGCCGGTCCACCTGGTCGAAGGCGAACCAGCCGTAGCCGTCCATCTCCGGCAGCCGCCGGCCGGTGCCCCACTGCTCGAAATGGCTGTCGCAGCGCAGCGTGCCGACGTCCAGGCGCGGCTGCAGCGTGGCGAACAGGTGCAGGTCCTTCTTCGGCCGGTAGTCCAGCCGCCCCAGGTCGAGCAGGCCCTCGGCCGGCAGCCGCAGCCCGGTTTCCTCGCGCGTCTCGCGCAGCGCGGCCTGCAGCACGGTCTCGCCGTCGTGCAGGCCACCCTTCGGCAGGTCCCAGTGGTCCTGGCCGGTGACGTGGCACAGCAGCAACTCGCGGTGGGCGTTGAGGATGACGGTGCCGCAGCTCAGGCGGCGCAGGGGGGATGGCAGCATGGGTTGTCAACGGCCGTGGCAGGTCGCCGGTTGAACGGCGATGCTGCCGTCGCCCCGTGACAAGCGTGCAAGGTTGCACGCTGCGCGCCTGCCTTTCAGCGCAGCGGGATGCGCAGCGCCTTGTCGACCGCGACCACGCCGACGCTGTTCTGCGGCGAGCCTTCGATGACACGGTCGGAATAGGTCAGGTAGACCAGCGCATTGCGCTGGGCATCGACCATGCGCACGACGCGCAGCTTCTTGAACACCAGCGAGATGCGCTCGGTGAACATGTCCTCCTGCTTCGGCAGCGGCCTGGCGATGGCGATCGGCCCCACCTGTGCGCAGGCGATCGACGCCTCGGCCTTGTCCTCCGCCAGCCCCAGGCCGCCCTTGATGCCGCCGGTCTTGGCGCGCGACACGTAGCAGGTCACGCCGGCCACCTTCGGGTCGTCGTAGGCCTCGACGACGATCTTGTGGTCCGGGCCGATCCACTGGAACACCGTGTCCACCTCGCCGATGGGCTCGGCGCGCAACACGGTCGCCATCAGCAGTGCCAGGGTGACGAGAGTTTTCTTCATGACAGTCCCTTGTCGAACCCGTAGGCTAGCGCGTTGCCACCCATCCATCCGAGGACCGACATGACCGACACCACCGCCCCCGACTGGCCCGCCCTGGTCGACGAACTCAACCGCCTGCTGCGGCTGAAGACCACGCCCATCGCCATGAAGCTGTTCGAGCGCGTCGAGGACATGCAGGCGGTGCCGAAGATTCGCCGCCCGAGCGCCATCCACACCGCCGACCAGATCGTCGCCCAGGCGGCACGCCTGGGCTTCACCGTCGGCATCACGCGCGAGGACCTGGTCGGCGCGCAGTGCGGCGCGGTGCTCGGGCTGCATCCGCAGGACGACGAATGGCTGTCCGGCAAGGCCATGACCGGCGTCTGGTTCGCCACCATCGAGGACTCGGCCGCGCACCAGCGCGCGATGAGCGTGGTGCCGCACGGCAGGTACCGCGCCATGGCCGTGTCGCCGCTGACCAGCGGCCGGCTCGACCCGCCCGACATCTGCCTGGTCTATGCCACGCCGGGGCAGATGATCCTGCTCATCAACGGCCTGCAGTGGGCCGGCTACGAGCGCTTCGACTGGAGCGTGGTCGGCGAATCGTCCTGCGCCGACAGCTGGGGCCGCGCGCTGACCACCGGCCAGGCCAGCCTGTCGATCCCCTGCTTCGCCGAGCGCCGCTATGGCGGCGTGCTCGACGACGAGCTGCTGATGGCGTTGCCGCCGGCCGACCTGCCCAAGGCGATCGCCGGCATGCAGGCGCTGGCGAAGAACGGGCTGCGCTACCCGATCCCGCAATACGGCATCCAGGCCGACGCGCGCGCCGGGCTGGGCGCCAGCTACCCGGCCAAGGCCGGCGGCTGACGCGGCCCGCCCAGCGCGGCGTTTGCGCTGCTTTGGCGCCGTTGTTCGGCGCAACGCCGCGCAGGGCAGCCGCTACGCTGCGGCATGCTCAGTGCACTGCTCGACCACTTCCGCGCCAGGCCGCGTGTCAAGCCGCCGCCCGTGCCG
>DAORHX010000668.1:0-2206 GCA_035438245.1 Rubrivivax sp. | reverse complement strand
GCTCTTCGCTGTCGAACAGGAAGCCCGCCAGCGCCTTGCACAGCTCGGTCTTGCCGACGCCGGTCGGGCCGAGGAACAGGAACGATCCGGTCGGGCGGTTCGGGTCGGACAGCCCAGCGCGACTGCGGCGGATGGCATCGGCCACCGCGGTGATGGCCTCGTCCTGGCCGACCACGCGCTCGTGCAGCTTGTCTTCCATGTGCAGCAGCTTGTCGCGCTCGCCCTGCATCAGCTTGGACACGGGGATGCCGGTGGCGCGTGACACGACCTCGGCGATCTCCTCGGCGCCGACCGTGGTGCGCAGCAGTTGCGGCCGGCCGGCGCCCTTCTTGCCGGCCTCCTTGGCCTGCGCCTCCTTCAGCCGCTTCTCGATGGCCGGCAGCCGCCCGTACTGCAGTTCGGCGACCTGGTCGAACTGGCCCTTGCGCGTCAGCTCCTCGATCTTCAGGCGCAGCTGGTCGCGCTCCTTCATCAGCTCCTCGGAGCCCTGGCTGGCCGCCTTCTCCGACTTCCAGATCTCCTCCAGGTCGGCGTATTCGCGCTGCAGCTTGGCGATCTCTTCCTCGATCAGGCCCAGGCGCTTCTGCGACGCCTCGTCCTTTTCCTTCTTCACCGCCTCGCGCTCGATCTTCAGCTGGATCATGCGCCGGTCGAGCTTGTCCATCGCCTCGGGCTTGGAGTCGATCTCGATCTTGATCTTCGCCGCCGCCTCGTCGATCAGGTCGATCGCCTTGTCGGGCAGGAAGCGGTCGGTGATGTAGCGGTGGCTCAGCTCGGCCGCGGCGACGATCGCCGGGTCGGTGATCTCGACGCCGTGGTGCACCTCGTACTTCTCCTGCAGGCCGCGCAGGATGGCCACGGTCGCTTCGACAGAAGGCTCGTCGACCAGCACTTTCTGGAAGCGACGCTCGAGCGCAGCGTCCTTCTCCACGTACTTGCGGTATTCGTCGAGCGTGGTCGCGCCGATGCAGTGCAGTTCGCCGCGCGCCAGCGCCGGCTTGAGCATGTTGCCGGCGTCGATCGCGCCTTCGGCCTTGCCGGCGCCGACCATGGTGTGCAGCTCGTCGATGAACAGGATGATGCGGCCCTCGTCGGCGGCGACTTCCTTGAGCACCGCCTTCAGCCGCTCCTCGAACTCGCCGCGGTACTTGGCACCGGCCAGCAGCCCGGCCATGTCGAGCGACAGCACGCGCTTGTCCTTCAGGCTTTCGGGCACCTCGCCGTTGACGATGCGCTGCGCCAGGCCCTCGACGATGGCGGTCTTGCCGACGCCGGGCTCGCCGATCAGCACCGGGTTGTTCTTGGTGCGCCGCTGCAGCACCTGGATGGCGCGGCGGATCTCGTCGTCGCGGCCGATCACCGGGTCGAGCTTGCCGCTGCGCGCGCGCTCGGTGATGTCCAGCGTGTACTTCTTCAGCGCCTCGCGCTGGCCCTCGGCTTCGGCCGAGTCGACCGTCTGGCCGCCACGCACCGCCTCGATCGCCGCCTCCAGCGACTTGCGCGTCAGGCCGTGGCCGCGCACCACGCCGCCGATGTCGCTCTTGGCATCGGCCAGCGCCAGCAGGAACATCTCGCTGGCGATGAACTGGTCGCCGCGCTTGCCGGCCTCCTTCTCGGCGGCCTGCAGCAGCTGCGCCAGATCGCGCCCGACCTGCACCTGGCCGCCGCCCTGCACGCTGGGCAGGCCGTTGATCAGCGTGTCCATCGACGTCTTCAGCGCGGCGGTGTTGGCGCCGGCGCGGTCGAGCAGCGCCTTGGGGCCGTCGGGCTGCTCGAGCATCGCCGCCAGCAGGTGCGCCGGCTCGACGTACGGGTTGTCGCGCGCGACGGCCAGGCTCTGCGCTTCGGCCAGCGCTTGCTGGAATGCAGTGGTCAGTTTGTCCAGACGCATGTAATGACTCCTTCGACTGCAGGGCATTTTGGGCATGCCGGCGCGATTTCAAGGACGGCGCGCTCGCATCGGCAGAATAGGCCCCCAGCGATGACACCTCCGATGCGCCCGTCCTGGCCGCCGATGCTCTTCACCACGCTGGCTGGCGCGGCGCAGGGCCTGATCGTCACGATCGCGCTGGCCGAACTGGCTTCGCTGCCGATGAGCACGCCCTTCCTGTCGAGCATGCTGGCGTCGTCGCTGGCGGTGCTGCTGCTCGCGGCGGCGCTGCGCCTCGCGGATCGAATCGCCGAGTGCGGTGACGCACAGCACGCG
>DAORHX010000667.1:0-2211 GCA_035438245.1 Rubrivivax sp. | reverse complement strand
CGCGTCGAGGCCAGGGCGCCGGCTGGCGCGGCGAAGCCGGCCCGCGCGCCGCGGCTGCAGGCGCCGTCGCCGGTGAAGGTGGCAAAGACCGTCGCCAAGGTGATCGAAGCCAGCCCGGTGGGCAAGGCCGGCGCGGTCGGCCAGGCGTTGCTGCGCACGCGGCGCGCCGGGCAGCTGGGTCGCCGCGTGCGCAACAAGGTGGTGGTCGTCACCGGCGCCACCTCGGGCATCGGGCAGGACTGCGCGATGAAGCTGGCCGCCGCCGGCGCCACGGTCATCCTCGCCGCGCGCACGCCGAGCAAGCTCGACGACACGGTGCAGCGCATCCGCGCCGAAGGGGGCAAGGCCCACGCGTACGCCTGCGACATCTCCGACATGGCCGACTGCGACCGCTTCGTCGCGAAGGTGCTGGCCGAGCACCGGCACGTGGATATCCTGGTCAACAACGCCGGGCGCTCGATCCGCCGTTCGGTCAAGTTCTCCTTCGACCGCTTCCACGACTTCGAGCGCACGATGCAGCTGAACTATTTCGGCGCGCTGAAGCTGATCTTCGGCTTCGCGCCGACGATGCTCGAGCGCAAGAGCGGGCACATCATCAACATCAGCTCGATCGGCGTGCTTGCCAGCCCGCCGCGCTTTTCGGCCTACGTGGCGTCGAAGGCGGCGCTCGACGCGTTCTCGTGGTGTGCGGCGCCGGAGTTCGCCGACGCCAACGTGCGCTTCACCACCATCAACATGCCGCTGGTGCGCACGCCGATGATCGCGCCGACCAAGCTGTACGACGCGTTCCCGACGCTGTCGCCCGACCAGGCCGCCGAGCTGGTGATGACCGCGGTGATCGACAAGCCCAAGCGCGTGGCCACCGGCCTGGGGCTGGCCGGCGCGGTGGCGCAGGCGGTGGCGCCGGGCGTGAGCGAATTCGTGCTCAACCAGGCTTACCGGCTGTTCCCGGATTCAGCCGCGGCGCGCGGCTTGAGCGAGGAAGAGGCGGCGCAGGAGATGCGCAACCTGCCGAAGACGCCGGTCGATCTGGCGCGCAAGCTGTTCGCGCAGGTGTTCAGCGGCGTGCACTGGTAGCGCGGCCACGCGCCGTCAGGGCTTGGCGGCGGCCGCTTTCTCACGTTCGACGCGTTCGCTGACGTCGCGCGCCACAGCGACCGAACCGAGCACGGCACCCGTGCCATCGCGAACGATGGCGAAGCTCATCTCGACGTACAGCTTGCGCCCCGACTTGTGCAGGCCGCGGGTCAGCGTGGCGCGGCCGTTCAGCCGCAACGCACCGCTGCGCACCGCGGCGTCGAAGCCGCGCCAGTGGGCGGCGCGCAGGTGCTCGGGAATCACCAGGTCCAGGTTCTGACCAAGGGCCTCCTCGGTGCTGAAGCCGAACACCTGCGTCGCGGCGGCATTCCAACGTTCGATGACGCCGTCGCGATTGGCGAAGACCACCGCTTCGGCGATGTGCTCGACGATCGATGCGTCCAGGGTGTTCGGCAGGTTCATGGTGCTGGCTCCAGGTCGATGCTGATGGCGGCCCCGGACGCCGGGTTCTCGGCCACGCCGCCGGGGCCCGCGGGGCTCAGTACACCACCACCGAGCGGATCGACTCCCCGCGCTTCATCAGCTCGAAGCCCTCGTTGATGCGCTCCGGCGGCAGCCGGTGCGTGATCAGGTCGTCGATGTTGATCTTGCCGTCCATGTACCAGTCGACGATCTTCGGCACGTCGGTGCGGCCGCGTGCCCCGCCGAAGGCCGACCCCATCCACACGCGGCCCGTCACCAGCTGGAACGGACGCGTGCTGATCTCCTGGCCCGCCTCGGCCACGCCGATGATCACGCTCTTGCCCCAGCCGCGGTGGCAGCATTCCAGCGCCTGGCGCATCGTCGTCGTGCTGCCGATGCACTCGAAGCTGTAGTCGGCGCCGCCGCCGGTCAGCTGCACCAGGTGGTCGACCAGGTTGTCGTGGTCTTTGGGGTTGACGAAGTGCGTCATGCCGAAGCGGCGACCCATCGCCTCGCGGCCCGGGTTCAGGTCGATGCCGATGATCTTGTCGGCGCCGACCATCTTCGCGCCCTGGATCACGTTCAACCCGATGCCGCCGAGCCCGAACACCACCACGTTGGCGCCGGGCTCGACCTGGGCGGTGAACAGCACCGCACCGACGCCGGTGGTCACGCCGCAGCCGATGTAGCAGACCTTGTCGAAGGGGGCGT
>DAORHX010000666.1:0-2212 GCA_035438245.1 Rubrivivax sp. | reverse complement strand
GATGCCGGCCACGCGCAGCGACGCGCCGGCGGCCAGCGACAGCTCCGCGGCCTGGGCGAAGTTGTAGGTGTGCGGCCCCATCACCAGCGGGCAGCCGCAGGCCGCGGCCTCGATCAGGTTCTGCCCGCCGAACGGCGCGAAGCTGCCGCCGAGCAGCGCGACATCGGCGGCGGCGTAGTACATCGGCATCTCGCCCATCGAGTCGCCGAGCCAGACGTCCGCGTCCAGCGCGTCGTCCGGCGGCTGCAGCGTCCAGGCGCTGCGCCGCCGCAGGCCCAGGCCGAGGCCCGTCACCAGGTCGGCGACCGCATCGAAGCGCTGCGGATGGCGCGGCACCAGCAGCAGCAGCGGCCGCGGCGATGGCAGCGCGGCCCAGCATTGCAGCAACGGCTGCTCCTCGCCCTCGCGCGTCGCCGCAGCCAGCACCACGCGCCGCGGCACGCGGTGCCGCCAGGCGGCACCGCGTGCCAGCAGGTCCGGGTCGGGGCTGACGTCGAACTTCAGGTTGCCGCACACCTGCACGCGTGCATTGCCGAAGCCGCGCAGGCGCCGCGCGTCATCCTCGGTCTGCGCGAGCACGCCCGCCAGCGTGCGCGCGGCCGGCCCGATCAGCGCGGCCAGGCGCGCGCCGCGCCGCTCGCTCTTCTCGCTCAGCCGCGCGTTGGCCAGCACCATCGGCACGCCCGCCGCGTGCGCTGCGTGCAGCAGGTTCGGCCAGATCTCGGTCTCCATCAGCACGCCCAGTGCCGGGCGGTGGTGGCGCAGGAAGCGGCGCACCGCGCCGGGTGTGTCCCACGGCAGCCAGCATTGCGTGTCGCCGTCGCGCAGCAGCGCGGCGCCTGCCTCGCGCCCGGTGGCCGTGCCGTGGGTCAGCAGCAGCCGCAGGCTGGGCCGCCGCGCGCGCAGCGCGCCGACCAGCGCGGTGGCGGCGCGTGTTTCGCCGAGCGACACCGCGTGCAGCCACAGCGCCCCCGGCACCGCCGCGCGATCACCGAAGCCGAGCCGCTCGCGCAGCGCATGGCGGTACAGCGGCTCGCGCCGGCCGCGCCACCACAGGCGCACCAGGTAGACCGGCGTCAGCGCGCGCAGCAGCGTCGAATAGCCGACGCGCGCCAGCTTGGGGCTCAATGCGCCGCCGTCTCGATCTGCGCGTCGGGCTTGACCGCACGCAACGCGGCCATGAACTGCGCCTGGATGCGCTGCAGCGCGGCCGGGCTGTCGCCCTCGAAGCGCAGCACCAGCACCGGCGTGGTGTTCGACGCGCGCACCAGGCCGAAGCCGTCCGGGAACTCGGCACGCAGCCCGTCGATGGTGATCAGCTCGCTGGCGCCGTCGAAGCGCGCCTGCTCGCGCAGCCGGTCGACCACACGGTGGTGCTCGCTCTCGGCACAGGGCACGTTCAGCTCGGGGGTGCTGAAGCTGGTCGGCAGCGCGTTCAGCACCGCGCTCGGGTCCGGGCTGCGCGACACGATCTCGAGCAGCCGCGCCGCCGTGTAGGTGGCGTCGTCGAAGCCGTACCAGCGCTCGGCGAAGAAGATGTGGCCGCTCATCTCGCCGGCCAGCGGCGCGCCGCTTTCCTTCAGCTTGGCCTTCATCAGCGAGTGCCCGGTCATCCACATCAGCGGCTTGCCGCCGGCGCGGCGGATCGTCGGCGCCAGGTGCATCGAGCACTTGACGTCGAACAGGATCGAGGCGCCACGGTGGCGCGACAGCACGTCGGCGGCGAACAGCATCAGCTGACGATCCGGATAGATGATCTGCCCATCGCGCGTGACCACGCCGAGCCGGTCGCCGTCACCGTCGAACGCCAGGCCCAGCTCGGCACCGCTGCGCTGCACGGCGCGGATCAGCTCGGCCAGGTTCTCCGGCTTGCTCGGATCCGGATGGTGGTTCGGGAAGTTGCCGTCGACCTCGCTGTACAGCTCGATGACCTCGTTGCCGAGCGCGCGCAGGATGCCCGGCGCGCTGGCGCCGGGAATGCCGTTGCCGCAGTCGACGACGATCTTCAGGCGACGCTGCTGGCGGGCGTCGCCGACGATGCGCGCCTGGTACTCGGCAGCGATGTCCATGCTCGCGCTGCGGCCTGCCCCTAGCGTGTAGGCCTCGGCCTCGATGCGCCGGCGCAGGCCCTGGATGTCGGCACCATAGATGGCACGACCGGCCAGCACCATCTTGAAGCCGTTGTAGTCCTTCGGGTTGTGGCTGCCGGTCA
>DAORHX010000665.1:0-2214 GCA_035438245.1 Rubrivivax sp. | reverse complement strand
GACGAGCAGCGGGCAGCCGCGCAGCCGGCGCTGCAGCTCGGCGGCGACCCGCCGACGCACCGCCTCGCGCCCGAGCCAGCGCGCGACATGGCGGCCGAAGAAGGTGTCGCCGGCCACGCACAGGCTTTGCGCGCGCGCCGGCAGCACGACGCGGTCGCGCGCCGCCGGCGCATACACCTGGGCGATGTAGCTGGTGGTCGAGTGCTCATCGGTGGCGCCGCGGTCGGCCGAGTTGGCACTGCCGAAGACGATCGGCGCCGCGCCGAAGCTCGAGGCCTGCAGCCGCATCTGGATGTACTGGCCGCCGCGCGAATCGACATGCGCCGGCTGCAGCGCGCGCGCCATCGCACCCAGGTCGCCGGCGGCGATGGCGTTCAGCATCTGCTGGTCGTGACGCACCGCCTGTTCGCGCGACAGGTAGTGGCTGAAGTCGGTCGACTGGATGATCAGCGTGCGCGCGCCGACCCACGGCAGCAGCCGCTCGACCATGTGGTCCCATTGCGCGCGTGTCGCGCCGATGTGCACCGCCACCGGCAGCACCGGCACCCCGGGGAACAGCCGTGCGACGTACGGCAGCAGCTCGCCCAGCCCGTGTTCGCGCTCGAACAGCAACGAGTCGGCGACCAGCGGCGAGGCGAGCAGCGCCACGGCGGCACGCCGGTCGGTCGGCACGCGGCCGAGCACGGTGTCGAAGTCGCGCTGCGTGGTGGCGAAGGCGCGCGTGCTGCGCTTGAAGTGGTCCGGCGTCAGCATGACGATGCGCTCGGGCCGCGCAGCGCGGGCCGCGGTGACCATGCCGGACGCGATCAGGTCGCTGGCCACGCGGTGATGCGGCAGCACCAGGCCGGTGACCGCCGCGCCGCCCAGGTCCACCGGCTGCGCAGCGGCGATCGCCTCCAGCACCTGCTGCGGGTCGAGGGCGTGCGCGCGCAGCGGCTGCGCCTGCAGCGGCGCCAGCAGCATCCACAGCCCCAGGGCGACGAGGAGCTCGCGCATCGCGCGACGACTACACGTCCAGCGTATAGACCTCGGCGGCGCGGCGTTCGGCGTGGCTGTGGCCCTGCAGCGCGCGGTCCCATTCGGGGCCGTCCGCGCCCTTCGACGACACCAGGCCGGCGATCATCTGCGCCGCCTCCTCGGTGCCGGCATCGAAATCCGCGACCTGCTCGCGGCTGGCGAGGAACAGCCTCGCGATGCCGACGCCGCCGGCGGCGATGACCACCAGATAGCGCGCCGGCGCGCGGTGCTCGGTCTGTTGATGGGGGTTGGGCGACTCGCGGCCGAAGTCCTGGCTCATCGCGCGATGTTGCCACGTCGCGCCGCGCGCGGCGGCCGCGGCAGCCGATGACAATGGGCGCCTGTCGGGATCGGCAACGAAGATCGGCCATCCGTTCTCGGCGCATAGCCGCCGAATGCAAACAGCCTTCACCACAGAGGAACGGAGGACACGGAGGTAGCACAGAGGAATACCTGTAGATGTTCACTCTGCGGACCTCTGCGTCCTCCGTTCCTCCGCGGTGAAGGTATTGGTGTTCGGCTGCTGTGCGCCGCGAGCGGGCGTGTGCTCCCTTGCGCCAAGCCGCTTCAGTGGGTCAACCGGGCATCGACAGGCGCTTGACTGCCTTGACGAAGCGCGCCAGCGTCGGCGACAGCATGCCGCGTTCGAGCCGGATGTCCAGCAGCTGGAAGCGGCCGCGCGTGGCCTGCGCGCGGCGCAGCGCGGCGTGCAGTTCGGCGCGCGTCGCCACGGCGTGGCCGTCGCCGCCCATGCCGGCGGCCATCGACGCGAAGTCCCAGCGGCCCAGGTCGTTGAAGCCGCCGCCGGGCTCGAAGGTGCGCAGCATCTCCCAGCCGGCGTTGTTGAAGACCAGCACGATCGGGTCGCAGCCGCAGCGCGCGGCGTTGCCCAGCTCCCAGCCGGTCATCTGGAACGCGCCATCGCCGACCAGCACGATCGGCCGCTGGCCGGTGGCCGCCTGCAGCCCCAGGCCGGCAGGCACGCCGTAGCCCATCGTCGCGTAGTAGCCGGGGGCGACCAGCGTCGCCGGCTCGACGTCCATCGCGGTGAACAGGCAGTCGCCGACGTCGCTGGCCAGCGGCATCGGCCCGTGCTCGCGCAGCAATGCGTTCAGCGCCGCGGCGATGTCCTGCGGGCGCACCGGCCGGTCGTCCGCGGCGAAGTCGGGCGCCGTGGCGGTCGCGGCCGGCGGCGCC
>DAORHX010000664.1:0-2218 GCA_035438245.1 Rubrivivax sp. | reverse complement strand
GTGCGGCCGATGCGCTCGACCTTGGCATAGAAGCTCAGCAGGTCGCCGATCGACACCGGCTGCTTGAAGATGAACTGGTTCACCGCCACGGTGGCGATGCGCCCCTTGGCGATGCGGCTGGGCAGCACCGCGCCAGCCATGTCCACCTGCGCCATGATCCAGCCGCCGAAGACGTCGCCGTTGCCGTTGACGTCGGCCGGCAGCGGCATCACCCGCATCACCAGCGTGCTGCCGTCAGGCAAACTGGCGACACTGTCGAAGCGGCCCGGGTCGTTGCTTGAATCGCTGCTCATCGAGGTCATCTCCCCCATTTCTGCGTCCGATTCTTCCACGCCACGTCGCCCGCATCGCCATGCGCCGCCCTGCAGTCGCCCTGCCCGCCCTGCCGCAGACCACGGAGCCGCCGCGTGCGCGTTCCGACTGGGCCACGCTGCGCCGGCTGCTGCCCTACCTGTGGCGCTACCGCGGCCGCGTCACGCTGGCGCTGGGCTTCATGGTCGCGGCCAAGGCGGCCAACGTCGGCGTGCCGGTCCTGCTGAAGCAGCTGGTCGACGGCCTGGACGTCAAACCCGGCGACGCGGCCGCGCTGCTGGTGGTGCCGGTGGGGCTGCTGATGGCCTATGCCGGGCTGCGCTTTTCGACCACGCTGTTCACCGAACTGCGCGAGCTGGTCTTCGCCAAGGCCACCGAGGGCACGGCGCGCAGCATTTCGCTGCAGGTGTTCCGCCACCTGCATTCGCTGAGCCTGCGCTTCCACCTCGAGCGCCAGACCGGCGGCATGACGCGCGACATCGAGCGCGGCACGCGCGCGGTGCATTCGCTGGTGTCGTATTCGCTGTACAGCATCTTGCCGACGATGATCGAAGTGGCCATGGTGCTGACGCTGCTGGCCTGGAAGTTCGACGCCATGTTCGCGTGGATCACCGGGGCGGCGCTGGTGTTCTACGTGGGCTTCACCATCGCCGTCACCGAGTGGCGCACGCAGTTCCGCCGCCGCATGAACGAGCTCGACGCGGCGGCGCACACGCGCGCGATCGACTCGCTGCTGAACTACGAGACCGTCAAGTACTTCAACAACGAGGACTTCGAGGCGCAGCGCTACGACCAGAGCCTGGAGCGGCTGCGCCGCGAGGCGTTGAAGAGCCAGAGCACGCTGTCGCTGCTGAACACCGGGCAGCAGCTGGTCATCGCGGTGGCGCTGGTGGCGATGTTGTGGCGCGCCACGCAGGGTGTGGTCAGCGGCGCGCTGAGCCTGGGCGACCTGGTGATGATCAACGCCTTCATGATCCAGCTGTACATCCCGCTGAACTTCCTGGGCGTGCTGTACCGCGAGATCAAGCAGAGCCTGACCGACCTGGACAAGATGTTCGGGCTGCTGGAGCGCCACCGCGAGGTCGACGACGCGCCCGGCGCGGCGCCCTTGCAGGTCGGCGCGGGCGCGCTGCGATTCGACCGCGTGAGCTTCGCCTACGACGCGGCGCGGCCCATCCTTCATGAGCTGAGCTTCGAGGTCCCCGCGGGAAAGACCGTGGCGGTCGTCGGCCCCTCGGGCGCCGGCAAGTCCACGCTGGCGCGCTTGCTGTACCGCTTCTACGACGTGGGCGGCGGCTGCATCCGCATCGACGGCCAGGACATCCGCAGCGTGACGCAGTCCAGCCTGCGCCAGGCCATCGGCATCGTGCCGCAGGACACGGTGCTGTTCAACGACACCATCGAATACAACATCGCCTACGGCCGGCCCGGCGCCACGCGCGAGCAGGTGGAGGCGGCGGCGCGTGCCGCGCACATCCATGCCTTCGTCGCGGCCACCCCCAAGGGCTACGAGACGATGGTCGGCGAGCGCGGCTTGAAGCTGTCGGGCGGCGAGAAGCAGCGTGTGGCGATCGCGCGCACCTTGCTGA
This sequence comes from Rubrivivax sp., assembly GCA_035438245.1. Taxonomy (GTDB): domain Bacteria; phylum Pseudomonadota; class Gammaproteobacteria; order Burkholderiales; family Burkholderiaceae_C; genus Rubrivivax. Next base: position 317 of record DAORHX010000664.1, on the reverse strand, counting down.
AGAACCCGCCGATCCTGATCTTCGACGAGGCCACCTCGGCGCTGGACTCGGCCAACGAGCGCGCCATCCAGGCCGAGCTGAAAAGCGCAGCCCAGGGCAAGACCGCGCTGGTGATCGCACACCGCCTGAGCACTGTGGTCGATGCGCACCAGATCGTCGTGCTCGAGCAAGGCCGCATCGTCGAGCGCGGCACCCATGCCGAATTGCTGGCGCTGGAGGGGCGCTATGCGCAGATGTGGCGGCTGCAGCAGGCCGGGGAAGGTGCCAGCGCGAGCCGTCCATAGCCCGGTGCGCATCTGCATCCATCGAGATGAGCT
>DAORHX010000663.1:0-2221 GCA_035438245.1 Rubrivivax sp. | reverse complement strand
TGGGGCGCGCTCAGCGCCGCCGAGCGCGGGCGCGTGCTGCAGCGTGTGTCCGCCGCCGTGCTGGCGCAGGCCGACGAGCTGGCGCGGCTGGAGGCGCTGGATGTCGGCAAGCCGCTGAAACAGGGCCGCGCCGATGCGCTGGCGCTGGCGCGCTACCTCGAGTTCTATGGCGGCGCGGCCGACAAGGTGATGGGCGAGACGATCCCCTTCGCCAACGGCTACACCGCGTTCACGCTGCGCGAGCCGCACGGCGTCACCGGCCACATCATTCCGTGGAACTACCCGATGCAGATCATCGGCCGCTCGGTCGGCGCGGCGCTGGCGATGGGCAATGCCTGCGTGCTCAAGCCCGCCGAGGAGGCCTGCCTGACCGCGCTGGCCTTCGCACGCATCGCCGACGACGCCGGGCTGCCGGCCGGCGCGCTGAACGTCGTGCCCGGGCTCGGCGAAGAGGCCGGCGCCGCGCTGTCCGCGCATGCCGGCGTGCAGCACCTGTCGTTCACCGGCTCGGTGGCGGTCGGCCGGCTGATCCAGGCGGCCGCGGCACGCCACACCATTCCGGTGACGCTGGAGCTCGGCGGCAAGAGCCCGCAGCTCGTCTTCGCCGACGCCGACCTGGACGCGGCGCTGCCCTTCCTCGTCAACGCCGGCATCCAGAACGCCGGCCAGACCTGCTCGGCGGCGTCGCGCATCCTGGTCGAGCGCAGCATCTTCGACACCGTCGTCGCGCGCATGGCCGAGCGCTACCGGCGCCTGAGCGTCGGCCCGGCGCTCGACGACCTGGACGTCGGCCCGCTGATCTCGGCACGGCAGCGCGAGCTCGTCGACGGCTACCTGGCGCTGGCGCGCGAGTCGGGCCTGGCCATCGCCGCCGAAGCCGGCCGCGCGCCGCACGCACCGCAGGGCGGCTACTACGTGCGCCCGACGCTGGTGGCAGCGGTGCCCGCCGAACACCGGCTGGCGCAGGAGGAGATCTTCGGCCCGGTGCAGGTGGTGATTCCGTTCGACGACGAGGCGCAGGCGCTGGCCGTCGCCAACGGCACCGACTTCGGCCTGGTCGCCGGCGTGTGGACGCGCGACGGCAGCCGCGCGTTGCGCCTGGCGCGCCGGCTGAAGTGCGGCCAGGTGTTCGTCAACAACTACGGCGCCGGCGGCGGCATCGAGCTGCCCTTCGGCGGCGTCAAGGCCTCGGGCCACGGCCGCGAGAAGGGTTTCGAGGCGCTGTACGGCTTCTCGACGCTGAAGACGGTGGCGATCCAGCATGGCTGAAGGGCGCCTGCGGCGCGCCGTGCTGCTCGCGCTGGCGGCAACCGCACTGGCCCGGCCCGCCGTGGCGCAGCAGCCGGAGGAGGTGCCCTTCGTCGTCACGCCCGACAACGTGACGCTGGCCATGCTCGAGCTGGCGCAGGTTGGCCCGCAGGACTTCGTGCTCGACCTCGGCTCGGGCGACGGCCGCATCGTCATCAATGCCGCGCGGCACTTCGGCGCGCGCGGGCTCGGTGTCGAGATCGCGCCGCAACTGGTCGAGCTCAGCCGCCGCAACGCCGTGCAGGCCGGCGTTGCCGAGCGTGCGCGTTTCGTCGAGCAGGACCTGTTCAAGGCCGACCTGGCGGTGGCGTCGGTGATCACGATGTATCTGCTGCAGGAGGTGAACCTGCAGCTGCGCCCGGCGCTGCTGGCGCTGCAGCCGGGCACGCGCATCGTCTCGCACGACTGGCACATGGGCGACTGGCGGCCCGACCGCAGCGTCAGCGTCGAAGCGCCGGGCAAGGCGGTGGGGCGCCTGAAGCGCAGCGAGCTGCACCTGTGGGTGGTGCCGGCGCAGCTGGCCGGCCAATGGTGCGGCACCGGCCCCTGGCGCGATGCCCGGCTGCGCCTGACGCAGCGCTACCAGCTGTTCGATGCCACGCTGTGGCTCGGCACGCAAAGCCAGCTGCTGGCCGGGCAGATCGACGGCCGCCGTCTGCGTGCGGCCGGCGGCTTCACGGCCGCGCTCGACGCCGACCGGCTGCGGATCACGCAGGCCGGCGATGCGCCGGCGTCATGGGCCGGCGCCCTGTTCGAGCGCTGCGCGTCGTAGCCGCGGCGTCAGGCGTCGCCGTGCAGCCGCTCGTGGCGGTCGGCGGCGGCCAGCAGATCGGAGGCAAAGCGCGGCTCGGTCTGCAGATGGCGGTACGCCAGCTCGCGCACGGCTTGCGCTTCCGCCGCCACGCGGTTCGGG
>DAORHX010000662.1:0-2234 GCA_035438245.1 Rubrivivax sp. | reverse complement strand
TGCCAGACCTCGGTGGTCGTCGCCACCGTGCTCTTGCGCCCGCCGCGCGACAGCCGCTGCTCGATCGCCACCGTCGGCGGGATGCCGTAGACCGCGTCGACCTCGGGCCGACCGGCCGGCTGCACGATGCTGCGCGCATAGGCGTTCAGCGATTCGAGATAGCGCCGCTGCCCTTCGTTGAACAGGATGTCGAAGGCCAGCGTGCTCTTGCCCGAGCCCGACACGCCGGTGATGACGCTGAACTTGCCGCGCGGGATGTCGACGCTCAGGCGCTTCAGGTTGTGTTCGTGGGCGTGGACGATGGAGATGAATTCGTTCACCGCAGAGGAACGGAGGGACGCAGAGGTTCGCAGAGTGGATTGCAGTGGAATGCCTTCATCCTCTGCGTAACTCTGCGCCCTCCGTTCCTCTGCGGTGAACGCATTTCCTATCCCCATCGCCCGCTCGTAGTCGCGCAGCGCCGCGCCGGTGTAGGAAGTCGGATGCGCCTTCACGTCCTCCGGCGTGCCGCAGCAGACGATCTCGCCGCCGCCCTCGCCGCCTTCGGGCCCCAGGTCGACGATCCAGTCGGCCGCACGCACCACGTCGAGGTTGTGCTCGATGATCATCAGCGAATGGCCGGCGTCGAGCAGCTTGCGCAACGCGCGCATCAGCTTGGCGATGTCGTCGAAGTGCAGCCCGGTGGTCGGCTCGTCGAACAGGAACAGCTGCCCCTTCTTCGCGGCCGGCTGGCTGGGGCCGGCGGCGGCTTCGGCCAGGAAGCCGGCCAGCTTCAAGCGCTGCGCCTCGCCGCCGGACAGCGTCGGCACCGGCTGGCCCAGCCGCACGTAGTCCAGGCCGACGTCGACGATCGGCTGCAGCCGCGCCACCACCTCGCGGTCGGCCTGGAACCAGTGCGCGGCTTCGGCCACCGTCAGCTCCAGCACGTCGGCCACCGAGAACTGGTGCGGGCCGCGCACCAGCTTGACGTCGAGGATCTGATCGCGGAAGCGCCGGCCATCGCAGTCCGGGCAGCGCAGGTAGACGTCGCTGAGGAACTGCATCTCCACGTGCTCGAAGCCCGAGCCGCCGCAGGTCGGGCAGCGCCCGTCGCCGGCGTTGAAGCTGAACATGCCGGCCGTGTAGCTGCGCTCGCGCGCCAGCGGCGCCTCGGCAAAGAGCTTGCGCATCTCGTCCCAGGCGCCGACGTAGCTGGCCGGATTCGAGCGCGCGGTCTTGCCGATCGGGCTCTGGTCGACGAACACCGCATCGGCCAGCCAGTCGGCGCCGAGCAGCCGGTCGTGCTCGCCGGGCGCTTCGGTGGCCCTGCCGAAGTGCCGCGCCAGCGCCGGGTACAGCACGTCCTGCACCAGCGTGCTCTTGCCCGAGCCCGACACCCCCGTCACCACCACCAGCCGCTGCAGCGGCAGGCTGACCGACACGTTCTTCAGGTTGTGTTCGCGCGCGCCTTCGAGGATCAGCTTCGGCGTGCCTTCGTCCACCGCGCGCCGCAGGCCGATGCCCACCTGCTTGCGCGCGCCGAGGTAGGCGCCGGTCAGCGTGTCGGCGCGGCGCGCAGCCTCGGGCGCGCCGTCGAAGACGATCCTGCCGCCGCGCTCGCCGGGGCCCGGGCCCATGTCGATCAGCCGGTCGGCGGCGAGCATCACCGCCGGGTCGTGCTCGACCACCACCAGCGTGTTGCCGGCATCGCGCAGCCGGTGCATCGCCTCGACGATGCGGTCCATGTCGCGCGGGTGCAGGCCGATGCTCGGCTCGTCGAGCACGAACATCGTGTTGACCAGCGAGGTGCCGAGCGCGGTGGTCAGGTTGATGCGCTGCACCTCGCCGCCGCTGAGCGTGCGACTCTGCCGGTCCAGCGTCAGGTAGCTTAAGCCCACGTCGCACAGGTACTTCAACCGCGTGCGGATCTCGTCCAGCAGCAGCTTCAGCGCTTCGTCGCCGGGCGCGAGATCGAAGCCGTCGAAGAAGCGGCGCACGCGCTCGATCGGCAGCAGCATCAGGTCGTGCAGGCTCAGCCCCGGCAGCGCTTCGAGCTGCGCGCGCGTCCACGCCACGCCCACCGGCAGCAGGCGCCTGGCCGGCTCGAGCACCGCGTCGGCCTGCGCCTGGCTGCCCACGCGCCACAGCAGCGCTTCCAGCTTCAGCCGCGCGCCGCCGCAGGCCGTGCACGGTGTGTAGCTGCGGTACTTGGACAAGAGCACGCGGATGTGCATCTTGTAGGCCTTGCTCTCCAG
>DAORHX010000661.1:0-2236 GCA_035438245.1 Rubrivivax sp. | reverse complement strand
TCGGCGTCGGCCTTGGCGATGCCTTCCTTGACGGGCTTCGGCGCGCCGTCCACCAGGTCCTTGGCTTCCTTCAGGCCCAGGCCGGTCAGCTCGCGCACGACCTTGATGACCGAGACCTTGTTCGCGCCGACTTCGCTCAGCACGACGGTGAACTCGGTCTGCTCCTCGGCCGCGGGCGCCGCCGCGCCGCCGCCACCGCCGGCTGCCGGCGCGGCCATGGCCGCTGCCGACACGCCGAACTTCTCTTCGATGGCCTTGACCAGGTCGTTGAGTTCCATCACGGACATGCTGTCCAGGGCGGTCATGAATGCGTCTTTGTCGAATGCCATTTGGGGTTCCTCGTAATACGAATGGGTTTGTCTGTGGTCAGGCCGTCAGGCCGCGGCCGGCTCGGCCTTCTTCTCGGCGATGGCCGCAACCACACGCGCCAGGCGCGAGATCGGCGACTGCATCAGGCCGAGCAGCTGGGCGAGCAGCACTTCCTTGCTGGGTACGGCGGCCAGGGTCTTGACCCCGTTCGCGTCCAGGGCCTTGCCGGCATAGGCGCCGCCCTTGATGACCAGCTTGTCGTTGCTCTTGGCAAAGTCGGCGACGACCTTGGCCGCGGCCACCGCGTCTTCGGAAAAACCGTAGATCAGCGGCCCGACCATGGCTTCACCCGCCACCTCGAACGGCGTGCCGGCCACCGCGCGACGCGCGAGCGTGTTCTTCAGCACGTGAAGGTACACGCCCTTGTCGCGCGCCTGACGGCGCAGCGTATCGAGATGGGCCACGGTGAGGCCACGGTACTCGGCCAGCGCCAGCGTCTGCGAACGTGCGACCTGGGCCGACACGTCCGCCACCACGGCGGCCTTCTCGTTGCGATTCAGACTCAAGGTCTTCTCCTCACATCAGGTGCCTCGCGGCCTTGCGGCCCTGGGGCACATCGGACATCAGCGACCAGACCTTCCAGGAACCCCGACTGCCCCGCGCTTGCGCCCAGTGCAGCCAAACATCCTGTCCGGCGGGACCGCCATCTGCGCTGGCCGAAGGCCCGAGGGCCATCGATTAAGCGGCACCCGCCCCGAAGGGCCGGCCACCACGCCAGCGGTCTTGGATGACCTGCGCCGCCCTCACGGACAACGCAGCCCACCAACTCCTTGCCACGGTGCGCCAAGACCAGCGCACCGCGGTTCATTCACTTCAGGCCGTCTCCGCCAGCGAGGCGGTGTCCACGCGGACCCCCACGCCCATCGTCGACGACACCGCCAGCTTGCGCAGGTAAACGCCCTTGCTGCTGGCCGGCTTGGACTTGTTCAACGCATCGATCAGCGCGCGCAGGTTGCCGATCAGCTTGTCGGATTCGAACGAGCGGCGGCCGATCGTGCCGTGCACGATGCCGGCCTTGTCGACCCGGAACTGCACCTGGCCGGCCTTGGCGTCGCGCACCGCCTTGGCCACGTCGGCCGTCACCGTGCCGACCTTCGGGTTCGGCATCAGGCCGCGCGGCCCGAGGATCTGGCCCAGCGTGCCGACCACGCGCATCGTGTCGGGCGAGGCGATGACGACGTCGAAGTTCAGGTTGCCGGCCTTGACCTCGGCCGCCAGGTCGTCCATGCCGACCACGTCGGCGCCGGCGGCCTTGGCTTCCTCGGCCTTGGCGCCCTGGGCGAACACCGCCACGCGCTTGGTCTTGCCGGTGCCGTTGGGCAGCACCACGGCGCCGCGCACCACCTGGTCGGACTTCTTGGCGTCGATGCCCAGTTGCACCGCCACGTCGATGGATTCATCGAACTTCGCGGTGGCGGCCTCCTTCACCATGCTCAGCGCATCGGCGATCGGGTACAGCTTGTTGCTGTCGACCTTGCCCTGCAGGGCCTTGGCCTTCTTCGTCGGCTTGCTCATGTCAGACCCCTTCCACCGTGACGCCCATCGAGCGGGCGGAGCCGGCAATCGTCTTCACCGCGGCGTCCAGGTCGGCCGCCGTCAGGTCCTTCATCTTGGTCTTGGCGATGTCCTCGAGCTGCGCGCGCGTGATCTTGCCGACCTTGTCCAGGTGCGGCTTGGCCGAACCCTTGTCGAGCTTGATCGCCTTCTTGATCAGCACCGTCGCCGGCGGCGTCTTGATGATGAAGCTGAAGGACTTGTCGGCGAAGGCGGTGATCACCACGGGCAGCATCAGCCCGGGTTCGACACCCTGGGTCTGGGCGTTGAACGCCTTGCAGAACTCCATGATGTTCAGGCCGCGCTGGCCCAG
>DAORHX010000660.1:0-2251 GCA_035438245.1 Rubrivivax sp. | reverse complement strand
GCGCCGCCGCGTCGTCCGGCGCGTCGCCGCCCAGCCGTGCGGCCACGCGCAGGTTTTCCAGCGGCGTCAGGTCGTCCTTCAGCGCCGCCGCATGGCCGAGGTAGACCAGCTGCCGATAGAAGGCCTCGCGCGTGCGGCGCACATCGTGCCCCTGCCACAGCACCTGCCCCTGTGCCGGCGCCAGCAGCCCGCACACCATGCGCAGCAGGCTGGTCTTGCCGGCGCCGTTGGCGCCGGTGACGCGCAGCAGCTGGCCCGGTGCCAGCGCCACGTTCAGCCCGCGGAACAGGCGGCGGCGACCGCGCACGCACGCCAGGTCGCGCAACTCGAGGCCGGCACGGGACGGCATCGGGTCGGCGGACGAGGGTGGGGCGGCGGACATGGGGGTGCGGCGATCGCGGCGGTGCATCATTGTCAACGCATCGCCGATGCGGCCCGTTGCGCGCTGAAGACGGATGCACCGCCGCCGCCCGGGCGTATACACCGCGCGGCAACCACCGGAGCCCGACATGACCCAGACGAAGATCCTCCTGCCGGCGCTGCTGCTGGCGCTGGCCGGCTGCGCGACCACCCGGCCGCAGGACATCCGCGCCGGCCAGCCCGAAGCCGAACTGCTGCAGCTGATGGGCCAGCCCACCGGCCGCTATCCGGGCCCGAACGGGCAGACCCGCATCGAGTTCGCCACCGGGCCCTACGGCCGCACGACGTGGATGGTCGACGTCGATGCCGCCGGCAAGGTGCTGGCCTGGGGCCAGGTGCTGAACGAGACGGCTTTCACCTATGTGCAGCTGAACTTCCAGGGCCAGGACAAGGAATGGCTGCGCTACACGCTGGGCCGGCCCGGCGAGGTGCGCGGCGGCGGCTGGCAGGGCGGGCAGGTGTGGTCGTGGCGCTACCCCAACAACCCCGAACAATGCCTGTGGTACCAGGTGTCGATCCTCGACAGCGGCAAGCTGCGCGACGGCGGCGCCTATGGCACCGACCCGCGCTGCGACCCGGGTGACGGCCCCGGTGCGGGCCGGCGCTGATGAGCGGCATCACGCTGCACGGCATCCCGAACTGCGACACGGTCAAGCGCGCGCGCGCCTGGCTGGCCGAGCAGGGCGTGGCCTACGCGTTCCACGATTTCAAGAAGGCCGGGGTGCCGGCGCAGCCGCTGCAGCGCTGGGCCGACGCGCTCGGCTGGGAGCGGCTGCTCAACCGCGCCGGCAGCACCTGGCGCAGGCTCGACGACGCGCAGCGTGCCGCGGTGGTCGACGCGGCCAGTGCTGCCGCGCTGATGCGCGCGCAGCCCAGCGTGATCAGGCGTCCGGTGATGCAGTGGGCCGACGGCAGTGTCAGCGTCGGCTTCGATGCCGCCGACTGGGCGCGCAGGCTGGGCCGCTGATCAGCGCTCGAGCTCGAACGGCGCGCGCGCCAGCACCTGCCCGTTGATGCGCAGGTCGACCTCGTGCCGCCCCGGGTGGTAGCGGCGCGTGGTGACGACGCGCATCGAATGTCGCCGCGTCAGCTCGACCGCCTGGTGCGGCGCCAGGGTCACCGACCAGCCCTTGAACACCTTGGCCGAGGTCGCGCCGCTGGCCTTGACATGGTGCACCGCATAGTCGATCTGCAACGGCTGCGCACGCGCCGCAGTCGACACCAGCACGACCTGCAGCGTCAGCGCCTCGCCGATGTGCAGGCGCGTGGGCGTCAGCGCCAGGCGCACCTCGCCGCGCAGCGGCCTGGCCAGGCCCCAGGCCTTCATCACCGGCGCATGGCCCTGCTTGATCAGCGTGCGGCTGGCGTGCTGCAGCAGCCGGCGGCGCTGCGGCGAAGCGCCCGGCAGATGCTCGGCGAGCCACTGCACGAGCAGGCCCGGATGGTCCTTGGCGATGTCGTTCAGGTGGTTGGCGACGCTGCGCCGCACCGCGTCGCTGGTGTCGTCCTGCAGCGCGCGCAGCAGCGGCAGCGTCGGCGCCGGGTCGGCGATCAGGCTCTTCAGCTGCAGGCCCCACGGCAGGCGCGGCCGGCTGCCTTCGCACGCCAGCCGGCGCACCTGCGCGCTCGGGTCCGCGGTCCAGCGCTGCAAGGTCGCGAAGGCGAGCTGCGGATGCGCGACGATGAACGGCCGGACCGCCCATTCGGCGGTGAAGCGCTGCGTGATCTGGCGCAGCGTTTCGAGCGCGCGCTCGGGCGTGGCCAGCCCGCGGCGTGCGACGAACTCGCCCACCGGCCACAGTGGCCAGCCGGCCAGGCCGGCAGCGCTGCC
>DAORHX010000659.1:0-2253 GCA_035438245.1 Rubrivivax sp. | reverse complement strand
TCGCCTCGATCGCCGGGTGGCGTCGGCAGGGTGAGTTCAACATCACCGCCGGCGGTATCGAGGGCGGACTGGTCTATGCCTTGTCGGCGCCGCTGCGCGATGCCATGGATGCAGAAGGGTGTGCCACGCTGCATCTCGACCTGGCGCCCGGCAAGGCGCTGGCGCCGCTGGCCGCCGATCTGGCACGGCCGCGCGGCCACGATTCGCTGGCCAGCCACCTGCGCCGGCGGGCCGGAATCGCTGGCGTCAAGGCCGGGCTGTTACGCGAATTGCTGCCTTCGGAGACGTTGACCGCAGCCGACCGCCTGGCCGTGGCGATCAAGCACCTGCCGCTGCCGGTGACGGCGACACGGCCACTCGACGAGGCGATCAGCACGGCGGGCGGGGTTGCCTTCGCGGCGCTCGACGAAACCATGATGCTGCGCGCGCTGCCCGGCGTGTTCTGCGCCGGCGAAATGCTCGACTGGGAAGCGCCGACCGGCGGCTATCTGCTCACCGCCAGCATGGCCAGCGGCCGCGCGGCCGGCATCGGTGCACTTCGCCGGCTGCGGCTCAAAGCGCCAGCGCCCGCGTCTCCCTGAAAAGCGACTCGCTGAACTGGATCGAGCGCGGCCCTTCGTTGGCCGTTGCCCACAAGCCCAGCGCCCTGGCCGACATCGGCTTGGCGAAGAGGAAACCCTGCAGCTCGTCGCAGCCGAACTGGCGCAGGATCTGGTACTGCTCTTCGGTCTCGACGCCTTCGGCCACGACCTTCAGCTTCAGCGCCTGCGCCAGCTGCACCACCGCCGCGGCGATCTTGCGCGCTTCCTCGCTGCTTTCCAGGTCGAGCACGAAGCTGCGGTCGATCTTCAGCTCGCCGGCCGGCAGCTTGCGCAGGTACGACAGGCTCGAGTAGCCGCAGCCGAAGTCGTCGATCGAGATGTGCACACCGACGGCGGCCAGCTCGGTGAAGAAGCGCAGCGTCGCCTCGGTGTCCTCCATCGCCACCGATTCGGTGATCTCGCAGGTCAGCAGGTCCGGGTTGATCTGCTGCTTGCGCAGCGCAGCCTCGATGCGCTGCGGCAGGTCGCGCTGGCGCAGCTGGTGCGCCGACAGGTTGATGGCCACGCGCATGCGCAGCCCCTCGTCGCGCCAGGCGCGGGCCTGTCGGCACGCCTCGTCGATGACCCAGGCGCCGAGCGCGTTGATCAGGCCGCTGCGCTCGGCCATCGGGATGAAGATGTTCGGGCTGATCGTGCCGCGCTGCGGGTGGTGCCAGCGCAGCAGCGCCTCGACGCCGGTGATCTGCGCACTCGGCGCATGGATCTTCGGCTGGTACATCAGCTCGAGCTGCGAGCGCGCCAGCGCCAGCCGCAGGTCGCGCAGCAGCTCGGCCTGCTCGCGCGTATCGACCACCATGCGCGCGTCGAACACCGCGTAGGTCGAGCCGCCGGCGCTCTTGGCTGCGCGCATCGCCACGCCGGCCTGCGTGATCAGCGCCGACATCGAGCCATGCTGCGGATACAGCGCCAGGCCCACCGAACAGCCGACGCTGAGCTCGCGGTTGTCGACGCTGCACGGTTGTGCGACCGCGTCGATGACCTGCACCGCCAGGGCCATCGCCTGCTGCGCCGAACCGTCGCCGTGCAGCAGCAGGAACTCGTCGCCGCCCAGCCGCGCCGCCGAATGCGGTGCGACCAGGCCGCGCAGCCGCTGCGCCACACGCTGCAGCAGCCGGTCGCCGTATTCGTGGCCGAACTCCTCGTTGACATGCTTGAAGCCGTCCAGTGCGACCACCAGCAGCGCCACCTGTCCGTGCTGCGCGTCGGCCAGCTGCTGCGCCTGGGCCAGCCGGCCCTCGAAGCTGGTGCGGTTCGGCAGGCCGGTGAGTTCGTCGCGCAGCGCGTGCGCCTGCAGTTCGCTGCGCGCCCTGTCCAGGCCGCGGCGCATGCGCGCTTCGACGACGCAGGCCAGCAGCATCAGCAGCAGCAGTTCGCTGGCGCCCATCGAGGCGAGCATGGCCATCGTCGTGCCGCCGACGGCATCGTCCGGCAGCTTGCCGGGCGCGCCGGGCAGTGTGGCCGAGGCCATGACCACCGTCTGTGCCGCCAGCGCGCCGCAGGCCATCAGTCCGAGTGCGATCGCGCGCCGCCATGGGTCGAACCCACCCTGGCGCGCAACGGCGCACAGCTGCAAGCCGCAGGCGAAGCCGCCGCTCGCGCCCAGCCAGGCGAGCAGCAGCGGGCCAATCGGGCGCGCCACGTCGCCCGCGCC
>DAORHX010000658.1:0-2260 GCA_035438245.1 Rubrivivax sp. | reverse complement strand
TCGACCACCACGTCCACCCGCCCGTCGCGCAGTGCGGCGGCCGCGTCGCCGGCCGGGCGCATGGCGCCGCCATCGCCTTGCAGGCGCCGCTCCAGCTCGGCCACTCGGCTGCGCAGCCGTTCGCCTTCGGCATGGCTGCGACCGCATTCGACGCCGAGTTCGCCGAGCCGCGCCTGCTGACGCTCGGCACGCTCGTGCAGCTCGCGGTTCTCCTGCTCCAGCGCGACGAGGCGGCGGATGTCGGCGCGGTTGGCGGCGCCGACCAGGTGCGACAGCATGTGCACGTCACCGAACACCTGCTGCAGCAGCGCACCGGTGGCGTGCCGGTGCGTCAGCACGGCCCAGTAGGCCCCGGGCACCTCGCCGGACTTCAACGACTGCTGCCACAGCTCGGCCAGCGCCGCCGCGTCCTTGGCACGCGCGAAGCGCTGCACGCTGGCCTCGTGCCGGCGGTCCAGCGCCTTGCCCAGCGCGCGCGCCGCCTGCGAGCTCTGCGAACTCAGGCGCACGGCCTCGTGGTGCACTTCGAGGTCGCTCAGGCCGTCGACGTCGCTGAACCTGTGCACCAGCTTGCGCAGCTCGGTGGTCGACAGGCAGGTGCCGATGATCGAGCAATGCAGGTGCGAGTCCATGTCGCCGAGCCGCCGCCGCGGGCCGGCCGCCGACTCCGCATCCGCCGTGGCATCGGGCTCGGGCACGAGCGGCACTTCGGCGTCGACGGCCCAGGTCGCCGCAGACGGGATGGGTGCGGCTCGGAACGGCGGGGTCGGCATGGCTGCGGCGTGGGTGGGCGGTTCGAAGTTGGCGCAATATACCGTCAAACACATCGCTGACCCGACGCCGTCGACGGGCTATGCTTGGCAGCCTCGACCCGACGCACCACGACGTGTCCACCAAGCCCCCCCGCGCCACTCGATCGTCGGCCCGCAGCGACGGCGGCCGGCGCGCGCCCGAGCTGCGCTTTCGCGTGCGCATCAGCGACGGCGAAACGATCGCCGTCGGCCCCGGCAAGGTGGCGCTGCTGGAGGCGCTGGACAGGACGGGCTCGATCACCGCGGCGGCGAAGAGCCTGGACATGTCCTACCGCCGTGCGTGGCTGCTGCTCGACGAGCTGAACCGGTCGCTGCGCGAGCCCGCGATCGAGACGGCCAAGGGCGGCTCGGCCGGCGGCGGCAGCGTGCTCACCGACGCAGGTCGTCAGGTGGTGGTGCTGTACCGCACGATCGAGAGCAAGGCGGCAGTGGCCTGCCGCGCCGACATCCGCAGGCTGATGTCGCTGCTGGCGCGCTGAAGCGCCGGCGCTGCCTTCAGGCCGCGGTCGCCAGGATCAGGTCGGAGGCCTTGACCAGCGCGCTGACCGCGCCGCCCACCTTCAGGCCGAGCTTGTCGACCGAGGCCTGCGTGACAATCGCCACCACGGTCGTGCCGTCCGCGGCGCGCACCGTCACCTCGGCATTGACCGCGCCGGGCGCGATGCCGGCCACCGTGCCGTCGATGCGGTTGCGGGCCGACAGCCGCGCATCGCCCAGCTCCGTGCCCAGCAGCACCGCCGAGGCCTTGACCATGACGATCACCGGCTGCTTGACGCGCAGCCCCAGCGCCTCGGTGCTGTCGCGCGTGATGATCGCGACCAGCCGCGTGCCGCTCGGCAGAACCACCTCGATCTCGTCGTTGACCGCGCCGGCGCGGATCGCGCCGACGACGCCGGCCCATTGGTTGCGCGCACTGGTCTTCATCTCCAACACCTCCAGGATCGAGAGCTCCCTGTCCAGGTCCATCGCCGCACTTTCCAGGCGCCCCACGAAACGCCGGTGCAGCGCGGCGATCTGCTCGTAGCGCTGCAGCAGCCGCAGGCCGTGCGGCGTCAGCTGCGACGAGCCGCCCCCGCGCCCACCCGTGACGCGCTGCACCAGCGGTTGGCCGGCGAGTTCGTTCATCGTCTGCACCGCGTCCCACGCGGCCTTGTAGCTCAGCCCGATGGCTTGCGCGGCCGCCGTCAGCGTGCCCTGCTCGACGATCGCGCGCAGCAGCCCGATGCGGCCGTGGCCGCCCAGATCGCGGCCGCCGACGGACAACCACAGCGCGCCCTGCAGTTCGAGGCGCGGGGTCCTGGAGCGGGGGCGGGTGGGCATCGCAGGCGGGGACGAGGCCGCCCGAGCATAGCGGCTCGGATCACGCTGCACGCCGCGCGCCACGGCGGCCTAGGAAGTTATCCGTAAATAGTACACTTGCGTTCCGAGCCGCATTTCACGCGGTGTTC
>DAORHX010000657.1:0-2261 GCA_035438245.1 Rubrivivax sp. | reverse complement strand
CTGTTCGGCATCGAATCGCCGGGGCTGACGGCGTCGCTGGCGATCGCCGAACAGGTGAGCGCGCTGCTGCGCGACTGAGCGCCGCAGCGCCGCAGCGTCGCTACTTGGCGGCGGCCTTCTTCGCCGGCGCCTTCTTCGCCGGCGCCTTCTTCGCCGCAGCCTTCTTCGCCGGACTCGTCTTCGCGGCGGCAGCCGCCTTCTTGGCGGCGTCGGCCTTGCGCGCCGCGGCTGCGCTGCTGCCTGCGGCCTGGGTCCTGGCCTTGGCGGTTGCGCTCTTCACCGACTTGGCGACGGCATCGGCCTTCTTCTGCACCGTGGCCTTGACGTCGCGCGCTTCCTTGGCGATCGCCTTGCCGGCCTTCGCGACACGCTGCTTCGACATCTTCTCGGCACGCGCCAGCTTGCGCTCGGCCTGCACCTTGACCTGCTTGGCCTTCTTCTCGACCTGGCCGATCGTGCGCTGCACCGACTTCTTCGCGTCGGCCGCCGCCTTCTCGATGCGTGTTTCGGTGCGCTTGACCGAGGCGGCGATCTTCTTGCGTGCCCGGTCGGCGTTCGATTCCACGTCCTTCTTCGCCCGGGTCAGCGCCGCCGAGGCGTCGGCCTTGGCCTCTTCGGCCTTGCTGGCGATGGCCTTGCGCAGGCTCTTCGCGGCCGCGACCAGGTCGGTCGTGGCGCTCTTCAAGGTGGGGTTCGACTTGCGTGTTGCCATGTGTGCGGTTCTCTTGCAGTTGCCAATGATGTGCCTCGCGCACCTGCGCGCGGCAGCGCGAGCTTAACCCGTCGTGCCACGCGACAATGGCGCCGAGCCCGCAGGCTCGACCCCCTGCAACGCCCACCCCGGGCCCGTACACCATGACGCACCGCTTCGATTGGCACGCCTCCTACGCCACGCCACGCCGCCCGGTGTTCGCGCGCAACATCGTTGCCACCTCGCATCCGCTGGCGGCGCAGGCCGGGCTGCGCATGATCGCCGCCGGCGGCAACGCGGTCGATGCCGCCATCGCCGCCGCGGCCTGCATGGCGATCGTCGAGCCCTGCAGCAACGGGCTGGGCTCCGATGCCTTCTGCATCCTGTGGGACGGGGGCCGGCTGCACGGCTTGAATGCCTCCGGCCCGGCGCCCGCGGCGTGGACGCCGGAGTACTTCCGCCGCAAGCACGGCGACGGCCCGGCTGCGCCGCCGCAGCGCGGCTGGGACAGCGTCACCGTGCCCGGCGCGGTGGCCGGCTGGGTGGCGCTGCACGGGCGCTTCGGCAAGCTGCCTTTCGCCGACCTGCTGGCGCCGGCCATCGACATCGCCGAGCGTGGTCATGTCGTGCCGGTGGTGGTGGCCGGCAAGTGGCAACTGGCGTCGCAGGTGGCCGACCTGGTGTCGCAGCCCGGCTTCGCGCAGACCTTCCTGCCGTGCGGCCGTGCGCCGGCGGCGGGCGAACTGCACCGGATGCCCGGCGCGGCGCGCATGCTGCGTGCGCTGGCCGAGACGAAGGGCGCGGCGCTGTACGGCGGCGAGATTGCCGAGGCGCTGGCGCGTGCCGCGAAGGAGCAGGGCGGGGCGCTGACGGTGCAGGATCTGGCAGCGTTCCGTCCTGAATGGGTCGAGACGATGGCCAAGGACTACCGCGGCTACACGCTGCACGAGATCCCGCCCAACGGCCAGGGCATCGCCGCGCTGATGGCGCTGGGCATGCTGTCGCACTTCGAGCTGGCGTCGCTGCCGTCGGACGGCGCGCAGTCGATGCACCTGCAGATCGAGGCCATGAAGCTGGCCTTCGCCGACGTCTACCGCCACGTGGCCGAGCGCTCGACCATGCAGGTGACGGCCGAAGCGATGCTCGACGACGCCTATCTCGCGAGCCGCGCCCGGCTGATCGACCCGCGGCGCGCGCAGGACTTCGGCCCCGGCCTGCAGCCGAAGGGCGGCACCATCTACCTGAGCGCGGCCGACGAGGCCGGCATGATGGTCAGCTTCATCCAGAGCAACTACATGGGCTTCGGCTCCGGGGTGGCCCTTCCCGACTGGGGCCTGAGCCTGCAGAACCGCGGCCACGGCTTCAGCCTGCAGCGCGGCAGCCCGAACCTGGTGGCGCCGGGCAAGCGGCCGTTCCACACCATCATTCCCGCCTTCCTGACCCAGGACGGCAAGCCGGTGATGAGCTTCGGCGTGATGGGCGGCGACATGCAGCCGCAGGGCCATCTGCAGACGATGGTGCGCATGCTCGACTACGGCCAGAACCCGCAGGCCGCCTGCGACGCGCCGCG
>DAORHX010000656.1:0-2270 GCA_035438245.1 Rubrivivax sp. | reverse complement strand
CGAGCGTGCCGCGGCTGCGCACCGCCGGGTCGCCGATGCCATCGGCCAGCGCGGCCAGCGCCGCAATGCGCCGGCGCACCTCGGCCGACGCAGCCACCGCCGCATGCGGTGTCATCGCACCGATGCGCAGCGTGTCGCCCTCGACGGCGATGCCGTTCGCGCCGGGCAGCAGCGACAGGTCGATCAGGTCCGACGGCGCGGCCAGGCCGAGCTTCATCGCCGGCAGCAGCGACTGCCCGCCGGCCAGGTAGCGCGCGTCGTCGCCGGCCTGGTGCAGCTGCAGGGCCGAGGCCTGCGACGCGGGGCGGTGGAAGGCGAAGGGGTTCATCGCGGGTTCCTCACAGGTTGCGGCCATGCAGCGCCGACCACACACGCTCGCTGGTCAACGGCATCTGCAGCTGCTCGGCACGCGCGCCGGCACCGGCGCGCTGCAGCGCATCGACCACCGCGTTGACCACCGCCGGCGTCGCGCCGATCGTGCCCAGCTCGCCGACGCCCTTCACGCCCAGCGGGTTGGTCAGGCACGGCGTGCTCTGGTCGAGCACGGTCTTGAAGCGCCGCGCCATGTCGACGCGCGGCAGCGCGTAGTCCATCAGCGTGCCGGTCTGCAGCTGGCCCGATTCGCGCTCGTAGAGCACCTGCTCGCTCAAGGCCTGGCCGAGGCCCTGCACCGCGCCGCCGTCGAGCTGGCCGATGACGATGGTCGGGTTGATGACCCGGCCGACGTCGTTGACCGACGCATAGCCCGCCACCTCGACCGCGCCGGTGTCCGGGTCGATCTCGACCTCGCAGACGTGGCAGCCGTTCGGCCAGCTCGGTGCCTGCACCGCACTGGTCGAATCGACGAACACCTGGCGGTCGCTCTGCCGGGCCGCCAGCTCGAACAGGCCGATCTGCCGGTCGGTGCCGGCGACGCGGAACACGCCTTCGCGGTATTCGATGTCGCGCGGCGCCGTCTCCAGCGCGTCGGCCGCCAGCTGCTGCGCCTTGTCCACCGTGCGCTCGGAAGCCACCTTGACGGCCGAGCCGCCGACGAAGGCCGAGCGCGAGCCGGCGCTGCCGAAGCCGGTGCCGCGGTCGGTGTCGCCCTGCACGATGCGCACCCGTTCGATCGGCACGCCGAACACGTCGACCACCAGCTGCGCATAGCTGGTGGCGATGCCCTGGCCCATCGCCTGCGTCGCGCTGAACACCTCGATGAAACCGTCGCCCGAGACGCTGACCGTGACCCGCTCCTCGAACGCGTTGCCGCTGGTCCATTCGAGGAACGAGGCGATGCCGCGGCCCCGCAACTTGCCGGCCCGCTTCGAGGCCTCGGCACGCGCGTCGAAGCCGGCCCAGTCGGCCAGCGCCAGCGCCTGGGCCTGCACCGACTCGAACTGGCCGCTGTCGTAGGTCTGCCCCATCGGGTTGGTGTAGGGCATCTGCTCGGGGCGGATCATGTTGCGCCGGCGCAGCTCGGCCGGGTCCAGCCCCAGCCTGCGCGCCGCCGCATCCATCAGCCGCTCGATGTTGTAGATCGCCTCGGGCCGGCCGGCGCCACGGTAGGCGCCCGGCGGCGTGGTGTTGGTCAGCACCGCGGTCAGCTGCAGGTCGATGAGCGGAATGTCGTAGATGCTGGTCGTCACCCACGGGCCGATCAGCAGCTGGATGACCACGCCGGTGGTCGTCGCATAGGCGCCGACATTGGCCTGCGTTCGCACGCGGTAGCCGAGCACACGGCCGGCAGCGTCCAGCGCCAGCTCGGCGTGGCTGCGGATGTCGCGGCCATGGCTGGCGGCGAGGAACTCCTCGCTGCGCTCGGCCACCCACTTCACCGGCCGCTGCAGCGTGTGCGTGCAGAACGCGACGACGATGTCCTCCGGATAGGCGCCGGTCTTCATGCCGAAGCCGCCGCCGACATCGCCGACGACCACGCGCAGCTGGCTCGTCGGCCAGCCGAAGACCTCGTTGCACAGCGTGTCGCGCACGCCGCCGGGCATCTGGCTGCTCATGCGCAGCGTCACGCGGCCGGCGTCGAAGCTGCCGAGCACGCTGCGCGGCTCCAGCGAGGTCGGCGCCAGCCGCTGGTTGACCAGGTCCAGCGCCACCACGTGCGCGGCCGCAGCGAAGGCCGCGTCGCAGGCCGCGGCATTGCCGTGGCGCATCTCGGCGGCGAAGTTGTCCGCCGCGTCGGCCCACACCTTGGGCGCGCCGGCGGCGGTGGCGTCGTCCAGGTGCACGACGTTGGGCAGTTCGTCGTAGTCGACGACCACCGCATCGCGCGCGGC
>DAORHX010000655.1:0-2272 GCA_035438245.1 Rubrivivax sp. | reverse complement strand
TCTTCGCCTTGTTGGTCGAGCCTTCGGCCTTGGCGCGCTCGAAGCTGAACTTCACCGCGGCGGCATCGAAGGGCTCGCCGTCCTGGAACTTGATGCCCTTCTTCAGCCTGAAGGTGTAGCTCCTGCCGTCGGGCGAGACCTCCCAGCTCTCGGCCAGCAGCGGCGTGACCGAGCCGTCGACGTTGATCTTGGTCAGGCCCTCGAGGATGTTGTAGTGCACGACTTCGCCGATGGCCGCGGCCGGCGCGGTGGTCGGGTCCAGGCCCGGCGCGGGTTCGAGCACCATGGCCAGCACCACGCTGTCCTTGCGGCCCTGCGCCTGCGCATCGAGCGTGGCGCCGCCCAGCGCGAGCGCGCCCAGCAGCAGCAGGTTCAGGGTACGGCGTTGCAGCGTCATCGGTTTCTCCTGGGTTGGGTCGATTTCATTTTGCGCCATCAGCGGCGCAGGCCCGGCACCGCCGCCAGCAGCGTGCGCGTGTACGGATGCTCGGCCGCCCGGAACAGCCGCTCGGGCGCGCCGCGTTCGACGATGCGGCCCTGGTACAGCACGATGACCTCGTCGCAGACCAGGTTCACCACCGCCAGGTCGTGACTGATGAACAGGAACGCCAGGCCGAACTGGTCCTGCAGGTCCTGCATCAGGTTCAGCACCTGGGCCTGCACCGAGACGTCGAGCGCGCTCACCGGCTCGTCGGCGACGATGAGCTTCGGCCGCGTGATCAGCGCGCGCGCGATGGCGATGCGCTGGCGCTGGCCGCCGCTGAATTCGTGCGGGTACTTGGCGCAGTCGGCGGCGCGCAGGCCCACCGCGTCCAGCACTTCGGCGGCACGCTAGCGCTGCTCGGCCGCGCCCGCGCCATGCAGCACACGCAGCGGCTCGGACACCGTTTGCAGCACGCTGCGGCGCGGGTCCAGCGAACCGTAGGGGTCCTGGAACACCATCTGCAGCTTCTCGCGCGCGCGGCGCAGCGCCGCCGGGGCCAGCGCGTGCAGGTCCTCGCCGTCCAGCATCACGCGGCCTTCGGTCGGCGCTTCCAGCGCCATCACCAGCCGCGCCAGCGTGGACTTGCCCGAGCCCGATTCGCCGACCACGCCCAGGCTGCGGCCGCGCGGCAGCGTGAAGCTGACGCCCTGCAGCGCGCGCACCAGCGGCCCGGGCTGCAGCAGCTGCTCGCGCGGCAGCCGGTAGTGCTTGACCAGGTCCTCGACGACCAGCAGCGGCGCCTCGCTCATCGGGAACCGCCGCGCGCGCTCATGCCAGCGTCGCGTCCAGCCGCAGGCAGCGCGCCTCGTGCCCGGGCGACACCGGCAGCTGCGCGGACAGCGCGCCGCGGCACGCGTCGATGACCAGCGCGCAGCGCTCGGCGAACGGGCAGCCCGCGGGCAGGTCGGCCAGCTCGGGCACACGGCCGGGAATGGTGGCCAGCCGCGTGCCGCGCGCCAGGCCGAGCCGCGGCCGCGCCGCGAACAGCCCGCGCGTGTACGGGTGCGCGAGCCTGCGGAAGACGTCGTCGGTCGCCCCGCTCTCGACCACCGTGCCGCCGTACATCACCAGCATGCGCTGCACGGTGTCGGCCATCACGCCGAGGTCGTGGCTGATCAGCAGCAGGCCCATGCCGTCCTCGGCCACCAGTTCGCCGATCAGCTGCAGCACCTCGCGCTGGATGGTCACGTCCAGCGCGGTGGTCGGCTCGTCGGCGACCAGCAGGTCGGGGCCGCAGGCCAGCGCGATGGCGATGACCACACGCTGGCGCTGGCCGCCCGACATCTGGTGCGGATAGGCGTCGAGCCGCTTCCTCGCATCCGGCAGGTGCACGCGATCGAGCAGGCGCAGCGCCTCGGCGCGGGCCGCCGCGTCGGACAACCCCTTGTGCAGGCGCAGCGGCTCGGCGATCTGGCGGCCGATGGTGTGCAGCGGGTTCAGCGCGGTCATCGGCTCCTGGAACACCATGCCGATGCGTCCGCCGCGCAGCTCGCACATCGCGCCTTCGTCCAGCGTGGTCAGCTCGCGGCCGTCGAAGCGGATCGAGCCCGACACGCGTGCGCCTTCGGGCAGCAGGCCCATCAGCGCCAGCGCGGTGATGCTCTTGCCGCAGCCGGATTCGCCGATCAGCCCGACGGTGTCGCCGCGCTGCAGCGTGAAGCTGACATCGCGCAGCGCGTCGGCCGGGCCGCGCGCGGTGTGCAGCGTGACGCGCAGGTCGGTGACTTCGAGCAGGTTCGGCAAGGGGCGGTGCGCGGTGGGCAGGGCCCACACGATAGCGCCTGCGCG
>DAORHX010000654.1:0-2272 GCA_035438245.1 Rubrivivax sp. | reverse complement strand
TGGCGTAGTAGCTGATCGTCGCGTTCGGCGTGTTCTCGTCGCTGCGGTAGTACTTGATCCAGGCGTCGTGGCTGGACTCGGCCACACTCTGCTGGCGCCGCCCGGGCGTGGATTGCACCGCGCTGGCGGTCTTGGCCAGCAGCCGCAGGTAGCGCGGCGCATCGATCAGCCCGGCGCGCAGCAGCAGCAGGTCGTCGTAGTACGACGTGAAGCCCTCGAAGAACCACAGCAGCCGCGTGTAGTTCTCGCCGCCGTAGTCGATGCGCGCGAATTCGCGCGGCTTCAGCCGCTTGACGTTCCAGGCGTGGAAGTACTCGTGCGAGATCAGGCCGAGCAGCGTGACGTAGCCGTCGCTGGCTTGCGCGGCCCCCTGGCGCGGCAGCTGGCGGCGCGCGCAGATCAGCGCGGTGCTGGCTCGATGTTCGAGGCCGCCGTAGCCGTCGTCCACCGCGTTGAGCAGGAACACGTAGCGCCCGAACGGCGGCTTGCCGCGGCCATGCCAGAAGCCGATCTGCGCCTCGCAGATGCGGCGCGCATCGGCCAGCAGCCGCGCGCCGTCGAAGCCGGGCCAGGCGCCGGCGACGACGAACTCGTGGCTCACGCCGCGCGCGCTGAACTCGCCGCGCCAGAAGCGGCCGAGCTCGACCGGGTGGTCGACCAGTTCGTCGTAGTCGGCGCACCGGTATTCGTGGCGGCGCGACGTCGCCGGCATCGCGGTGGCCACCTGCCAGCCGCGGGGCAGCCGGCCCAGCCGCAGCCGGTGCGGCGCGGCCTCGCGCCCTTCGGCACGCAGGCACAGGCTGGTGCCGTTGAAGAAGCCGCGCTGCGCGTCGAGGAAGGCGGCGCGCACCGAGGTGTCGAAGGCATAGACCTCGTAGACGACGACCAGCGGCTGCGCACCCTCGCAGCGCACCTGCCAGCTGCACTTGTCGAGCGGCTCGACGGCGCGCTCGTGCGCGCCCTGGCGCGCACGCGGCCGCGACAGGTGGCGGGCGAACTCGCGCACCAGGTAGCTGCCCGGGATCCACACCGGCAGGCTCAGGCGCTGCGTCGCCGCCGGGTGCGGCAGCTTCAGCGTGACGCGGAACAGGTGGGCGTGAGGATCGAGAACCTCGATCAGGTAGTCGACCATCGACGCGCGCCGCTCAGCTCTTCTTCGCGGCCGCCGCCAGGTGCTTCTCCAGGCTTTCCAGCGGCACCGCGCCGGGCACGCGCGTGCCGTCCTCGAACACCGCTGCCGGCGTGCCCTGCACGCGGTGCTTGCGGCCGAGCGCGACGTTGCGCTCGAGCGCGGCCGTGTCGCACTTGCCCATCGGCTTCGGCGGCGTCACGCCGTCGACCATCCACGCGCGCCAGACTTTCGCGCTATCGGGCGCGCACCAGATGTCCCTGGACTTGGCGCTCGAATCGGGGCCGAGGATCGGGTACAGGAAGGTGTAGATCGTCACGTCCTGCAGCTTGGCGAGGTCGCGCTCGAAGCGCTTGCAGTAGCCGCAGTTCGGATCGCCGAACACCGCCATGCGCCGCGACCCGTTGCCCTGCTTGATGACCAGCGCATCCTTCAGCGGCAGGCTGGCGAACTCGATCGCGCCGAGCTTGTTCAGCCGCGCCTCGGTCAGGTCGGTCTGCGTGCGCGTGTCGATGATGTTGCCCTGGATCAGGTGGTTGCCCTGCTCGTCGGCATAGAGGATCTCCTGACCGATGCGCACTTCGTACAGCCCGGGAATCGGCGTCTTGCCGACCTCGTCGATCTTCGGCAGGTTCGGCAGCCGCTCGGCCAGGTTCTTGCGGATCTGCGCCTCCTGCGCCCAGGCGGTGGCGCTGCACAGCAGCAGCGCGCTGCACAGCGCGAGAAGGGGGCGTGGCTTGGTCATCGGGGTCCTTGGCTTCAGGAGTCGAGCGCGAACGAGGTCAGCAAACGCTTCAGCGGGGGCATGCCGTTGACGAGACTCAGCCCGCGGTTGCGAAGTTCCCGCAGCAGCGGCTGCTCGCTGGCGAACAGGTGCAGCAGGCCGTCGGTCATCTGGCCCATCGCCAGCGTCGGCACCGCGCGCTTGCGCGCGTACCGCTGCAACAGCCGCTCGTCGCCCAGCGAGCGCCATGCTTCGCGGTCGGCGATCACCTGCGTCAGCGCGCGCACATCGCCCAGGCCCAGGTTCAGCCCCTGCCCGGCCAGCGGATGCACGACATGCGCGGCATCGCCGAGCAGCACCCAGCCGGGGCCGCAGACGCGCTCGGCGCGCGCCAGCGACAGCGGCCAGGCCGCACGTTC
>DAORHX010000653.1:0-2276 GCA_035438245.1 Rubrivivax sp. | reverse complement strand
CGGCTGGCTCTTGATGTAGCCGGTGTGGCTGAGCGTGACCACCATGTCGGTGGGCGTGATCAGGTCCTCGGTGCCGAGTTCCTGCACGTTGTGCTCGATGACGCTGCGCCGCGCGCCGAGCCTGGTCTGGCCGAACTCCTGGCGCAGCGCGGTGAGTTCGTCGACGATGATCGCGGTGACGCGCGCCGGCTTGGCCAGGATGTCCAGCAGGTCGGCGATCTGCGCCATCACTTCCTTGTACTCGCCGATGATCTTGTCCTGCTCCAGCCCGGTCAGCCGCTGCAGGCGCATCTGCAGGATCTCGCTGGCCTGATCGTCGGACAGGCGGTACAGGCCGTCCGGCTGCAGGCCGTAGTGGTCGGGCAGGCCTTCGGGCCGGTAGGCCGCACGGCCACCCGGGGTCTGGCCTTCGGCACGGGCGAGCATCTCGCGCACCATCGACGAGTCCCAGCTCTTGGCCATCAGCGCCGCCTTGGCCACCGGCGGCGTGGGGCTGGTCTTGATGGTTTCGATGAACTCGTCGATGTTGGCCAGCGCCACCGCCAGGCCTTCGAGCACATGGCCGCGCTCGCGCGCCTTGCGCAGCTCGAACACGGTGCGCCGCGTCACCACCTCGCGGCGGTGCTCGAGGAAGATCTCCAGCAACTGCTTCAGGTTGCACAGCCGCGGCTGGCCGTCGACCAGCGCCACCATGTTGATGCCGAAGGTGTCCTGCAGCTGCGTCTGCTTGTACAGGTTGTTCAGCACCACCTCGGGCACTTCGCCGCGCTTGAGTTCGATGACCACGCGCATGCCGGACTTGTCGCTCTCGTCCTGGATGTGGCTGATGCCTTCGAGCTTCTTCTCGTGGACGAGCTCGGCGATGCGCTCGAGCAGCGTCTTCTTGTTCACCTGGTAGGGGATCTCGTCGACGATGATCGACTGGCGCGCGCCCTTGTCGATGTCCTCGAAGTGGCACTTCGCGCGCATGATCACCTTGCCGCGGCCGGAGCGGTAGCCCTCGCGCACGCCGTTCAGGCCGTAGATGATGCCGGCGGTGGGGAAGTCCGGCGCCGGGATGATCTGCATCAGCTCTTCGAGCGTGGCCTGGTGGTTCTTCAGCAGGTGCAGGCAGGCGTCGACGACTTCGTTCAGGTTGTGCGGCGGGATGTTGGTCGCCATGCCCACCGCGATGCCGGCGCTGCCGTTGACCAGCAGGTTGGGCAGCCGCGTCGGCAGCACCAGCGGCTCCTTCTCCGAGCCGTCGTAATTGGGGCCGAAGTCGACGGTCTCCTTGTCGATGTCGGCCAGCATCTCGTGCGCGATCTTCGCCAGGCGGATCTCGGTGTAGCGCATCGCCGCGGCGTTGTCGCCGTCGACCGAGCCGAAGTTGCCCTGGCCGTCGACCAGCATGTGGCGCAGGCTGAAGTCCTGCGCCATGCGCACGATGGTGTCGTACACGGCGGTGTCGCCATGCGGGTGGTACTTGCCGATGACATCGCCGACGATGCGCGCGCTCTTCTTGTAGGCGCGGTTCCAGTCGTTGCCGAGTTCGTGCATGGCGAAGAGCACGCGCCGGTGCACCGGCTTCAGGCCGTCGCGCGCGTCGGGCAACGCGCGGCCGACGATCACGCTCATCGCGTAGTCGAGGTACGACCGCCGCATCTCCTCTTCGAGGCTGATGGGCAGGGTTTCTTTGGCGAACTGGGTCATGCGATGCCGAGGTTGAGACGGGCCCGCCTCGGTCGAGAGGGCGACGTTTGCGCGCGCTGGGGCTCGGATTCTAAGTGTGCAGCTGTGTAGCACCTGCGCAACATCGGTGGCTGCAAGGCGCGGCTCAGGGGCCAAAATGCGGCTCAGCCGACACCGTATGGCACAATGAGTTTGTCGGTGGCGGGATGCCCGCCCGAGTGGGGTTCGAGACCATTCTTACGATTTGAGTGTGGACATATCGCAGGAAACTGCGGCTTTCCTTGAGAGGACAACCATGAAGAAACTGAACAAGGTGGCGGTGCTTGTTGCGTCGCTGGCCCTCGCCGCCCCGATGGCGGCGAGCGCGCAGAACGTGCAAGGGGTGCCGGCACAGCCCGTGGCCAATCCCACTGCCGAGCAGCTGCGCTATGCCAATGGCCAGGATCAATGGCGCGCCGCCGACGGCACGCCGTGGACCAACGGCAGCAATGAGCTGTGCTGGCGCGATTCCAACTGGACGCCGGGCACTGCCTATCCGGGCTGCGATGGCGCTGCCAAGCCGCCGCCGCCGCCGCCGCCCGCCCCGGCTGCAGCGCCTGCCGCTC
>DAORHX010000652.1:0-2282 GCA_035438245.1 Rubrivivax sp. | reverse complement strand
GCAGCACGCTCTTCACGCGCGCCAGCAGCTCGCGCGGGTCGAAGGGCTTGGCGATGTAGTCGTCGGCGCCGAGCTCCAGGCCGACGACACGGTCGATGACGTCGCTGGAGGCCGTGACCATGATGATGCCCAGGTCGTAGTGCTCGCGCAGCCAGCGCGCCAGCGTCAGGCCGTCCTCGCCGGGCAGGCGCAGGTCCAGCAGCACGGCATCGGGCAGCTCGCGCTCCAGGCATTCGCGCATCTGCGCGCCGCTGCCGGCCTCGTCCACGGCGTAGGCATGATCCTCGAGGTATTCGCGCAGCATGCCGCGCACCGAGGGATCGTCGTCGACGACGAGCAGGCGTGTGCGTGCGTCCATACGCCGATTCTGCCGCGCCGCCCGCCGCCGCGGTAGCCCGGATACGGCGTAGCGACAAATCGGCCCCGCCGGTGCGCCGGCGGATACATGCCGGTTGCAGCGGCACGCCGCGCCACGCCGGCGCGACAACCGCACTACACACGCGCCGCGCCGCGACGCAGCGCCGATACGCACGCCGCCCAGAGTGCGGGCCATGCCGCGACGCAGCCCAACCACGGCAGCGCGGCAAGGAACCCGGTGACGCCGGGCCCATGGCCAACCACAGGAGTCTCACCATGCAAACGAACCACCCCCACACCGAGCGCTACGCCAAGGTCATCGAAGTCTCCAAGCGCGTGCGCTGGGAGATCGAGCGCGACGTCATCCGCGGCCGCGGCTTCGACTACAGCCGCCACTTCATGCCGCACGGCCTGTCGCTGGTCGACGAGCTCGGCTTCATGAGCGCCGCCGACCAGCGGCTGCTCAGCCAGGTGCAGGGCCGCACCTACGCCTACATGTTCGGCCTGGTCGAACGTTTCATCGCCGCCAAGGCGATGCAGCTCGGGCACGCCCACGCCTTCGGCGACCAGGTGGCGATGCAGGCCATCGTGCGCATGACCGACGAGGAGCTGAAGCACCAGGAGCTGTTCCGCCGCATCGAAAGCATGATGGCCGCCGACATGCCGGCCGGCTACGTGCAGACCGCCGACCCCGACGCCATCGCGCACGCGGTGCTGAGCAAGAGCGACTGGGCGGTGCTGGCGCTGACGCTGGACATCGAGCTGTTCTCGCAGGCCCACTACCGTGCCAGCATCGAGCCCGACGCGCAGATCTCCGAGCTGTGGAAGGACCTGTTCCTGTTCCACTGGCGCGAGGAATCGCAGCACGCCATCCTCGACGAACTGGAGCTGCGACGCGAGGACGCCAGGCTCGATGCGGCGCAGCGCGACGCCGGCGTCGACGACCTGATCGCGCTGGTCGGCGCGGTCGATGCCACGGTGCAGGCGCAGGCCCGCGCCGACGCCGGCTACTTCCGCGCGATCGCCGGCACCGCCTACAGCGACGCGCAGCGCGAGCAGATCCACGCCAGCGTGCTGAAGGCCTACCGCTGGCAGTACATCGTCTCGGGAGCTCTCGAACCGCGCTTCCAGAAGGTGCTGTTCGGGCTGCTCGACGAGCCGCAGGTCGCACGCATCCAGGCGGCGCTGGCGCCGCTGAGCTACGCCGTGCCGCAGCCGCCGGCGATGCAGCCGCTGGCCGCCTGAACAACCGCGGGGCGGCCGCGCCTTGGCGCGGTCGGCCCGAGCCACCTCCGAAGGAGAAACATCATGAGTACCACGGTCCAGACCCTTCACACCCCGAGCCCGCTGCAGCACTTCGTGCTGGCCGTGGTGACGGCGCTGCGCAACACCGCCGCCGCCTGGCATCGCAGCCGCCGCCAGCGCACCGCTCTGCGCGAACTCGATGTGCTGGACGACCGCATGCTGCAGGACATCGGCGTGCGACGCAGCGAACTGCAGTCGCTGGTCGCCGAACTGCACGGCGCCGCGCCGGTCACACGGCTGGCGGCGTTGCGCTCCATGACCTGAATGCCGCCGCCGCGCCGATCGCGCCGATCGCGCCGGCGGCCGGCCCGCGCGGCGCTGCGGCCTGCGCCATTCAGCGCTGCATGCGGCCTGGGGTAATGACTTCCCGTTCGTTGGAACGCGCCGAGCGCCGCCCGGGGCGCGCGGCGGCGCACCGCGTCTCGCGCGTGCGTACCCGCCGGGACCGGCGCTCGCCGCTACCGACGCGCCCGCGGCAGCAGCGGCCAGGCGATCAGGCCGCCGAACAAGGCCGCCGCTGCCAGCGCGACGGGCAGCGACAGCGCGAAGACGTTGTGGGTCAACAAGGCATCCATGCGCGGCTCCTTGGCTCAGGCCGGCGCGAGGCTCGGTCCCGGCAG
>DAORHX010000651.1:0-2286 GCA_035438245.1 Rubrivivax sp. | reverse complement strand
GCGTGCGCAATGCGTCCTTCCAGCCGGCCAGCAGCGCAGGCAGCTCGGCCGGTGTGCGCCGGTAGCGCCGCGCCAGCGACAGCCAGGCGGCGAGGCGCGCATCGAGTTCGGCCAGCCGTGCCGGATCGGGTTCGCCGCGGCCCAGGTACGCATGCAGGCTGTGCGTGGCGTCCTGCAGCTGCGCCTGCGCGCCTTGCAGCAACTCGGCGATCGCGCCGAGCCGCGTGTCGTAGCGCGTCAGCTGCTGCAGCGCATCGATCGCCCGGCCGGCCAGCGTCTCGGCCGCGGGCTCGCCGTCCGACAGCGCCAGCAGCGCCGCGCGCACGCCGTCGAGCAGCGACTGCGCATGCGCCAGCCGCTGGTGCTCGGCGTTCAGCGTGTCCCACTCGTCGTCGCCCGGGGCCAGCTTGTCGACCTCGCCGATCTGCCAGGCCAGGCGCTCGCGCTCGGACTGCAGCGTCGCGGCGCGTGCGCGTGCGTCGGCCAGCGCGGTCTGCGCCGCCTTCCAGTCGTGCCACGCCGCCATCAGCGCCGCCGTGTCGGCCCCCGCCTGTTCGTCGAGCAGCGCGCGCACCGCGGCCGGCCGCGTCAGGCTCTGCCACGCATGCTGGCCGTGGATGTCGACCAGCTGTTCGCCGGCCTCGCGCAGCTGGCCGACGGTGGCCGGGCTGCCGTTGATCCAGGCGCGGCTCTTGCCCTGCGCGTCGATGCTGCGGCGAAGCAGCAAGGTGTCGCCGGCATCGAAGCCGGCTTCGTCGAGCCAGCCGCTCAGCGCTGGCGGCGTGTCGAATTCGGCGGTGACCTCGGCGCGCGCGCAGCCCTCGCGCACCACGCCGGCATCGCCGCGGCCGCCGAGCGCCAGCTGCAACGCATCGATGAGGATCGACTTGCCGGCGCCGGTCTCGCCGGTGAGCACCGAAAAGCCGGTGTCGAAGTCCAGCTCCAGCCGGCCGACGATGACCACGTCGCACAGCGTCAGGCGGCGCAGCACCTCAGCCCTCCACCGCGCCGAAGGGCACGACGCGACGATGTGCCGCGCCATCGTCGAGCAGCCGGCGCGCAGCCGGCCCTGCCGGGCCGCAGCGCTCGCCCCCCTGGGGGGGAGCGCCGAAGGCGCTGCGCGGGCGGCTCACACCACCCCCTCGTGCCAGCGCAGCTTGCGCCGCAGCGTGGCGTAGTAGCTCCACCCTGGCGGATGCAGGAAGCGCACCTTGTGCGCCGAGCGCCGCACGCGCACCTGGTCGCCGTGCAGCAGGCTGGCCAGGCTTTGCATGTCGAAGTTGGCCGAGGCGTCGCGCCCGGCCACCACCTCGATGCGGATCTCGCCCTGGTCGGGCAGCACGATCGGCCGGTTCGACAGCGTGTGCGACGCGATCGGCACCAGCACCAGCCCGGCGATGCCCGGGTGCATGATCGGCCCGCCGGCCGACAGCGCGTAGGCGGTGCTGCCGGTGGGCGACGAGACGATCAGGCCATCGGCGCGCAGGTTCGCGACGAACTCGTCGCCGATGTCGATGCGCAGCTCGACCATGCTGGCGGTGGCGCCGCGGCTGACCACCACCTCGTTCAGCGACAGTCCGTCGAAGATCTTGTGGCCGTCGCGCCAGACGCCGCCCTCGAGCATCGTGCGGTGCTCTTCCTCGTAGTCGCCGGCGACCATGCTCTGCAACGTCTCGCGGTAGTTGGCCAGCGGCACGTCGGTGATGAAGCCGAGCCGGCCCTGGTTGATGCCGACCAGCGGCAGGTCGTGGCGCGCCAGCTCGCGCGCGATGCCGAGCATCGTGCCGTCGCCGCCGACGACCACGCCGAGGTCGCAGCGCTGCCCCATCTCGGCGGGCGACAGCGCCTCGTAGCCGGCGACGCCGGTGTTCAGCGCGGTGGCCGCATCGAAGGACACCTCCAGGCCGAGCCGCACCATGTACTGCGCGATGTCCTCGAGCAGCGCACGGATACCGTGGGTCTGGTACCTGCCCACGATCGCGGCGTGACGAAAACGCGTCGGCATGCGATCGATTACACCATAGGGCCCTGCGCGCGAGGCAACCGGCGCAGGGCGGATCCGTACAATGAATTCCATGCTGGACGAGCGCGCCAGAACCCTGCTCAAGGCATTGGTCGAACGCTATATCGCCGAAGGCCAGCCGGTGGGCTCGCGCACGCTGTCGCGCGCCAGCGGCCTGGAGCTGTCGCCGGCGACGATCCGCAACGTCATGGCCGACCTGGAAGAGCTCGGCCTGATCGCCAGCCCGCACACCAGCGCCGGGCGCGTGCCCACCGCGCGCGGCT
>DAORHX010000650.1:0-2297 GCA_035438245.1 Rubrivivax sp. | reverse complement strand
GCTACATCCTGAAGGAGCAGCCGCGCGAGCTGATCATCGAGCAGCTGCAGCGCATCAGCCAGGGCGAGCCGCCGCTGTCGCCGTCGATCGCGCGCCGCGTGATGGCCTACTTCGCCGCCAAGTCGAAGCCGCAACCGGCCTCGGCCGTGACCATGCCGATCGTGTCGCTGACCGACCGCGAGACCGAGGTGCTGCTGCGCGTGGCCAAGGGCTACACGCTGCCGGAGATCGGCGTGCAGCTGACGCTGTCGCGCCACACGATCGCCGACTACGTCAAGCAGATCTACCGCAAGCTGAACGTCAGCTCGCGCGCCGAGGCCGCGCTCGAAGCGCAGCGCATGGGGCTGTTCGGCCGGTAGTACGCGCGCCGCGGCCGACAACGCACGCCGTGCGTTGCGGCGCAGGCTCCTATGGCGTCAGCGCCGTGACGGCGGCGTCAGCCGCCGTGCGGTGGCCATAATCGCCGCATGATCGGACAGCTCAGCGGCGTCATCGCCGACAAGTCGCCCCCGCAGGTGCTGGTCGATGTCGGCGGCGTCGGCTACGAGCTGGACGTGCCGATGAGCACCTTCTACAACCTGCCCGGCGTGGGCGAGCGCACGACGCTGCTGACGCACTTCGTCGTGCGCGAGGATGCGCAGCAGCTGTTCGGCTTCCTGACGCGCGAAGAGCGCAGCACCTTTCGCCAGCTGGTGCGCATCAGCGGCGTCGGCCCGCGCACCGCGCTGGCCATCCTGTCGGGGCTGAGCGTGACCGAACTCGCCGGCGCGGTGTCGCGCCAGGAAAGCGGCCGGCTGGTCAAGGTGCCGGGCATCGGCAAGAAGACCGCCGAGCGGCTGCTGCTGGAGCTGAAGGGCAAGCTCGCGCCGGAGCTCGGGCTGCCCGCCGCGGCCGCCGCCAGCGACGCGCAGGCCGACATCGTGCAGGCGCTGCTGGCGCTGGGCTACAGCGAGCGCGAGGCCGGCGTCGCGCTGAAGGCGCTGCCGGCGGACGTGGCCGTCAGCGACGGCATCAAGCTCGCGCTGAAGGCGCTGAACCGCTGATCAGTGCTTCTTCGGGTGGCCGGCCGCGCTGTCGGCCAGCGCCTTGACGCTGGCCTTCACCTCGATGGTCTCGCGCTTCTTGTCGGCGCCCTCGACCACCAGCGTCACCGGCACGACGTCGCCGGCCTTCAGCTCCTGCTTCAGCTCCATCAGCATGACGTGGTAGCCGCCCGGCTTCAGCTCGACGGTCTTGCCCGCCGGCAGCTCGAGCGCCGGCACCGCGCGCATCCTCATCACGCTGCCGTCCATCGCCATCTCGTGGATCTCGGCGACGCCGGCCACCGGCGACGCCACCGCGACCAGCCTGCCGCCGGCGGCGGAGCTGATCTGCGCGAACATGCCGGTGGCCTTCTGCTGCGCCACCGTGCCGCGCACCCAGGCGTCCTTGACGGTGGTCTGCGCCTGCGCGCCGCAGGCCAGCACGACCGCCAGCATTGCCAGCCTCTTCTTCATCGGGTCCTCCATCGGAAATGCATCGGCGCGCAGTGTAGCCAGCCGCGGAGCGGACAAGGCTTGTGCCGATAATCCCTTTCATGGCCATCCAGACCGACAGCTTCGAAGCGCCGCGCCGCGTGCTGAGCACGGCGAGCGTGTCGCCGAACGAAGAGGCGATCGAACGCGCGCTGCGCCCGAAGGGCCTGGCCGACTACGTGGGCCAGGCGAAGACCCGCGAGCAGCTGCAGATCTTCATCGGCGCGGCGCGGCAGCGCAGCGAGGCGCTCGACCACGTGCTGCTGTTCGGCCCGCCGGGCCTGGGCAAGACGACGCTGAGCCACATCATCGCGCACGAGCTCGGCGTCAACCTGCGCAGCACCTCGGGCCCGGTGCTGGAGAAGCCGAGGGACCTGGCGGCGATCCTGAGCAGCCTGGAACGCCACGACGTGCTGTTCATCGACGAGATCCACCGCCTGAGCCCGGTGGTCGAGGAGATCCTGTACCCGGCGCTCGAGGACTACCGCATCGACATCATGATCGGCGAAGGCCCGGCGGCGCGCTCGATCAAGCTCGACCTGCAGCCGTTCACGCTGGTCGGCGCGACCACGCGCGCCGGCATGCTGAGCAACCCGCTGCGCGACCGCTTCGGCATCGTCGCGCGGCTGGAGTTCTACACGCCCGACGAGCTGGCGCGCATCGTCACGCGCTCGGCCGGGCTGCTCGAGGTGCCGACCGACGCCGCCGGCGCGCTGGAGATCGCGCGGCGCTCGCGCGGCACGCCGCGCATCGCCAACCGGCTGCTGCGCCGCGTGCGCGACT
>DAORHX010000649.1:0-2301 GCA_035438245.1 Rubrivivax sp. | reverse complement strand
CCGGTCGATGCGCTGAAGTTCAAGGACAGCAAGAAGTACCCCGAGCGGCTGAAGGCCGCGCTCGAGGCCACCGGCGAGACCGACGCGCTGGTGGTCTTCGGCGGTGCGGTGATGAGCGTGCCGGTGGTGGCGGCGGCCTTCGAGTTCGAGTTCATGGGCGGTTCGATGGGCTCGGTGGTGGGCGAGCGCTTCGTGCGCGGCGTCGAGGCCGCGATCGAGCAGAAGGTGCCGTTCATCTCGTTCGCCGCGACCGGCGGCGCGCGCATGCAGGAAGGCCTGCTGAGCCTGCTGCAGATGGCCAAGACCAACGCCGCGCTGACGCATCTGGCGAAGGCCCGGCTGCCCTACATCAGCGTGCTCACGGACCCGACGATGGGCGGCGTGTCGGCGAGCTTCGCCTTCGTCGGCGACCTTGTCATCGCCGAGCCGCGGGCGCTGGTGGGTTTCGCCGGGCCGCGTGTCATCGAGAACACCGTGCGCGAGAAGCTGCCCGAGGGCTTCCAGCGCGCCGAGTTCCTGCTCGACAAGGGCGCGCTCGACATGATCGTCGACCGTCGCCAGCTGCGGCCGACGATCGCGCGCGCGCTCGCCATGCTGCAGCGGCAAAGCGCCGACGCCGTCGCCTGACCGCGCCGGGGGCGCGCCCCCCGGATCGATGCCATGACCCCTCCCGCCACCCTGGACGACTGGCTCGCCCATTGCGAGCGCCTGCTCCCCACGCGCACCGACAGGACGCTCGAACGGGTCTGCACGGTGCGCGACCGCTTGCAGCTGCGCTTCCGCACGCCGGTGGTCGCCGTCGGCGGCACCAACGGCAAGGGCTCCTGCTGCGCGATGCTCGAAGCCATCGCCGCGAGCGCGGGCTACCGCGTCGGGCTGTACAGCAGCCCGCACCTGATCCACTTCGAGGAGCGCTGTCGCATCCGCGGCCAGAGCCTGCCCACGGCCGAGTTGCTGCCGCATTTCGACGCCGTCGAGGCGGCGCGCGGCGAGATCCCGCTGACCTATTTCGAGTTCACGACGCTGGCGATCCTGCGCGCGCTGTCGCTGGCCGAACTCGACCTGGTCATCCTGGAGGTGGGTCTCGGCGGGCGCCTGGATGCGGTGAACGCGATCGATGCCGACTGCGCGCTGCTGGCCAGCATCGACCTGGACCACATGGCGATCCTCGGGCCCGACCGCGAGACCATCGGCCACGACAAGGCACACATCATGCGCGCCGGCCGGCCGGCGGTGCTCGGCGACCCGGTGCCACCGGCCAGCGTGCTGCGGCATGCGCAGGACATCGGTGCGGACCTGTGGCGGGTCGGCCGCGATTTCCACCATGCGGGGGACCGCCAGCAGTGGTCGTGGCGCGGGCGTGCGCGGCGCTACAACGCGCTGGCCTATCCGGTGCTGCGCGGGGCGAACCAGCTGCTCAACGCCAGCGCCGTGCTGGCGGTGTTCGAGGCCTTGCACGAACGGCTGCCGGTCAGCGCGCAGGCGGTGCGTCGCGGTCTGGCGACCGTCGATCTGCGCGGCCGCTTCGAGATCGTTCCGGGTCAGCCGGTGATCGTGCTGGACGTGGCCCACAACCCGCAGGCGGCGGCCGCACTGGCCTTCAACCTCGACCAGATGGGCTTCTATCCGCGCACGCATGCGGTGTTCGGCGCGATGCGCGACAAGGACATCGCCGGCATGGTGGCGCGCATCGGCGCGCTGATCGACCACTGGCACGTGTGCGACCTGCCGCTGCCGCGCGCCGCCACGGCCGACGAGCTGGACCGTGTGCTGCGGGCGCAGTGGCCCACGCTCGGCGCGGCGCCGACGCAGCACGCGTCGCCGACGCAGGGCCTGCGTGCCGCGCTGGCCGCGGCAGACCCCGCTGATAGAATCGTCGTCTTCGGATCGTTCCTCTGCGTCGGTGGTGTGCTGAAGGACGGCCTGCCGCGAACGCGCACCGCGCACGGCGGCTGAAGGTGTGAGCCGGCTGCCGGCGCCCGCCTTCGCAATGCACCGGCCCGAGCTGATGACGCCGCGACGCCGAGCCGATCTTGGCCCTTCACCGTAGCGGACTTCAGCGACGTGCTTTCATTCCTCAAGCGAAAGGACAGCCAGGCCCCGGCCGGCGCCGTCGACGAAGCGGCTTCGGTTCAGGCGGCGCGCGCGCGTGCCCGCCGGCGTCTCGTCGGCGCGGCGGTGCTGATCGGCATCGGCATCGTCGCCTTCCCGCTGCTGTTCGAGACACAACCGCGCCCGATCGCGGTCGACATCCCGATCGTCGTGCCGTCGCGCGACCAGGTGCCGCCGCTGACGCCGCCG
>DAORHX010000648.1:0-2303 GCA_035438245.1 Rubrivivax sp. | reverse complement strand
CTGCGAGCCGGCGCCGCTGCTGCTGGGCTTCATCCTCGGGCCGATGATGGAGGAGAACCTGCGCCGCGCGCTGCTGCTGTCGCGCGGCGACTGGACCACCTTCGTCACGCGTCCGCTGTCGGCCGGGCTGCTGATCGCCGCGGTGGCGATGATCGTCGTCGTCACGCTGCCGTCGATCAAGAAGAAGCGCGAGGAAGCGTTCCAGGAAGAGGCCTGACGCGGCGCAGGGCGCGGCCCGCGCCAGGGCCGCGCCGCGGTCGCCGGCATCGCCACGCGCGCGGCCATGTCCGATCTGCTCGATGCGCTGAAGCGCGTTCCCGCGTTTGCGCCGTTCCACACGGCGGTGTTCCGCAACCTGTGGCTGGCGACCTTCGCGGCCAACGTGGCGATGTGGATGAACGACGTCACCGCGGCGTGGGTCATGACCACGCTGAGCACGAGCCCGGTGATGGTCGCCCTGGTGCAGACCGCCTCGACGCTGCCGGTGTTCCTGCTCGGCCTGCCCAGCGGGGCGCTGGCCGACATCATCGACCGGCGCCGCTACTTCGCCGTCACCCAGCTGTGGGTGGCGCTGAACGCACTGCTGCTGGCGCTGCTGTCGCTGACCGGCACCCTGACCGCACCGCTGCTGCTGGCGCTGACCTTCGCCAACGGCATCGGCCTGGCGATGCGCTGGCCGGTGTTCTCGGCGATCGTGCCCGAGGTCGTGCCGCGCGAGCATCTGGGCGAAGCGATGGCGCTGAACGGCATCTCGATGAACCTGTCGCGGGTGATCGGCCCGGTGGCCGCCGGCGCGATCATCTCCGCAGTGGGCAGCGGCGCGGTGTTCGTGCTCAACGTCGTGCTCGCGGCGGCCGCCTTCGCCACCATCGTGCGCTGGCGCTCGACGCCGCGCACCAGCACGCTGCCCGGCGAACGTTTCATCGGGGCGATGCGCGTCGGCTGGCAGCACGTGATGCAGTCGCCGCGCATGAAGGTGGTGCTGGTGCGCATCTTCTTCTTCTTCCTGCATTCGTCGGCGCTGCTCGCGCTGCTGCCGCTGGTGGCGCGCGGGCTGCACGGCGCCGGCCCGGGCACCTACACGCTGATGCTGGCCTGCATCGGCGGCGGCGCGGTCTTCGCCGCGATGTACTTCCCGCGCTGGCGCCAGCACTTCAACCGCAACCAGTTCGTGGTCGCCGGCACGCTGACGCACGCCGCGATGTCGGTGGTGGTGGTGTTCGCACCGAACCTGTGGATCGCGCTGCCGGCGATTGCGGTGCTGGGCATGGCCTGGATCTCCACCGCCAACTCGCTGACGCTGGCCGCGCAGGTGGCGCTGCCCAACTGGGTGCGTGCGCGCGGCATGGCGATCTACCAGATGGCGCTGATGGGCGGCGCCGCCGCCGGGTCGCTGCTGTGGGGGCAGGTGGCTGCGTTGAGCAGCGTGCGCACCGCCGTCGCCGCGGCGGCGGTGGTCGGCCCGCTGCTGTGGCTGCTGACGCGCCGGCTCAGCGTCGAGGGCGGCGCCGACCCCGATTTCACGCCGGCGCGCCCTGGCAGCGCGCCGCAACCGGCGGGCGACATCGGGCCCGACGAAGGCCCGGTGATGGTGATGGTGGAGTACCAGATCGACCCGGCCGACGTGCCGGCCTTCACCGAAGTCATGCACAAGACGCGACGCGCGCGGCTGCGCCAGGGCGCGCTGTCGTGGGGGCTGTTCCGCGACAGCGCGGCGCCGGGCCGCTACATCGAGTACTTCGTCGACGGCAACTGGCTCGAGCACCTGCGCCGGCAGGAGCGTTTCACCGCGGCCGACGCCGGCTTGCGCGATCGGCGGCTGGCGCTGCATCGCGGCGATCGGCCGCCCGAGGTGCGGCGCTTCGTCGCCGAGGATCTGCACGCGGCCGGCCACTGGCCGGTGTGGTGAGCGGCATGGAACGCGTGGACTGCGTGGTCGTGGGTGCCGGCGTCGTCGGCCTGGCGGTGGCGCGCGCGCTGGCGCTGGCCGGACGCGAGGTGATCGTCCTCGAAGCCGCCGACGCCATCGGCACTGGCACGAGTTCGCGCAACAGCGAGGTCATCCACGCCGGGCTGTACTACACGCCCGGGTCGTGGAAGGCCAGGCTGTGCGTGCGCGGCCGAGACCTGCTGTACGACTACTGCGCGGCGCACGGCGTCGAGCATCGGCGCTGCGGCAAGCTCATCGTGGCCACCGACGCGTCGCAGCACGCGGGGCTGCGCGCGCTGCAGCAGCGCGCGGCCGCCTGCGGCGTGCACGATCTGCAATGGCTGGACGGCGCGGCCGCGCGTGCGCTCGAGCC
>DAORHX010000647.1:0-2308 GCA_035438245.1 Rubrivivax sp. | reverse complement strand
GCTATTTCGCGACGCTGTACCTGAGCCCGAAGGACTACCACCGCATCCACATGCCATGCGCGGGGCGGCTGCTGCGCATGATCCACGTGCCGGGTGCGCTGTTCTCGGTGAACCCGACGACGGCGCGCGGCGTGCCGGGCCTGTTCGCGCGCAACGAGCGGGTGGTCTGCCAGTTCGACGGCGCGCACGGGCCTTTCGTGCTGGTGCTGGTGGGTGCGACCATCGTCGGCAGCATGGCCACCGTCTGGCACGGCGTGGTCAACCCGCCGCGGCCGGGCCGGGTGCGCGAATGGCGTTACGACGGCGACGGCGGCGAGGCGCCGGTCGAGCTGGCGCAGGGTGCCGAGATGGGGCGCTTCCTGCTCGGCTCGACCGTGGTGCTGCTGTTCCCGGCGGGCGGCTTGCACTTCAACCCGGCGTGGATGCCGGGCGGCGCCATCCGCATGGGCGAGGCGATGGCGCGCCGCTGGGTCACTCGGGCAGGCGGCCCAGGGCGAACATGATCTCCAGCACCGGCGCCGGCCGGCCCAGCGCCGCGAACCAGCGGTTGTAGAGCTCGGGCAGGGCAGGGCTGCGGTAGATCTGCGCCAGTGCGGCATCGACCGCCTGGCGCATCGCCCAGTCGCCGCGCGGCAGCACGATGGCATAGGGCTCGTAGGACAGCGGGTCGCCGAGCAGCGCCAGCGCCTTCGCGTCCTTCGACTTGGCCACCAGGCCGACCAGCAGCACGCGGTCGCTGGCCAGCGCGTCGATGCTGCCGGCCTCCAGTTGCGCCAGGCCTTCCTCGCGGTTCTTCACCGGCACGACGACGGCGTTCACCACCTTGGCCTTCAGCGCCTCGTTCAGCGCACGTTCGTTGCTGGTGCCGGGGATGACGCCGATCTTCTTGTTGGCCAGGTCCATCAGCGACGTGCCGGGCGTCGAGGCGCGCACCAGCAGCCCGGTGCCATCGACGAAGGTCAGGCTGGAGAAGTCGACCTCCTTCATGCGGCCGAGCGTGACGCTGGATGCGC
Organism: Rubrivivax sp.; assembly: GCA_035438245.1. GTDB lineage: Bacteria > Pseudomonadota > Gammaproteobacteria > Burkholderiales > Burkholderiaceae_C > Rubrivivax. The sequence continues at coordinate 1,295 of DAORHX010000647.1, read as the reverse complement.
CGCATTCCATGTCGGCCTGCCCGCTGGCGACGGTGCTGAAGCGGTTCTGTGCCGTCACCGGCACCCACTTGACCTGCAGCGGCGTGATGCCGATCTGCCGCTCGATGACGCCGATGACGCTGCGGCACAGCTCCACCATGTAGCCGGTGGGCTTCTTGTCGTTGTCCTCGAACGAGAACGGTACGGCGTCGGTGCGATAGGCCACCGAGAGGGTCTTGGTCTCGTGGATCTTCTTCAGGCGGCCCTCGAAGGGCGCGCTCGCCATCTGCGCCAGAGCCAGCACGGGGCTCAGGCACACGCAAGCGACGAGGGCATGCAGACGGGACATGGATGGTTCTCCTGGATGTCGTGAGTGGGGACGTCCCGCGCCGCGGGCCGCGCATTCTATGCAGCCGGGAATGCAGCGGATCGGCGCAGCGTGTGCAGCGCGACGACGTCTTGCGGCGCCGTCGCGGCCTGCGCAGAATGTCGGCGCTCGCGGGACGGATGCGGCGTCGCCGTGAGTCCGCGACGAGGGGGACTCCATGGGCTACGAGGTCAGGTTCTACAAGGGCGACTATCTGCAGCGCCAGCTGGCAGCCAATGCCGACAAGGCGGTGGCCTATGTCGAGCACCACTTCAACAGCAGCGCGTCGGCGAGCGCCGGCTACACCGTGGTCGTGGTCGGCTCGAACGCGTCGAACACCAGCCGCAACTGGGGCCGCTGGTACGCCAGGGCGGTGGCCGAGCAGTTCGGCACGCAGGTCGGCGGCGACGGCGGGCTGCTGGTCGGCGGCTGGAACGGCCGCGGCGACGGCAACGTCAAGCACACGAAGATGCCGGCCGTGCTGCTCGAGCCGCTGTTCGCCAGCAATCCGCAGCAGGCCGACGCGATCCGCAGCGACGCGGGGCAGGCGGCCCTGGCGCGCATCCTGGCCGAGAGCATCCGCCGCTTCTTCCCCGACGGCGGACTGATCGCCTTCAGCGTCGGGCACAAGTACAAGACCAGCAGCCCGAACGACCGCGGTGCCGCGCTGGCTGGCGGCGGCACCGAGGCCGACCACGCCGAGCTGGTGCTGCAAAGGGCGGCGCGGCTGCTCGCCGAAGAGGCCGCCGCGCCGGCGCCGCGCATGTTGCGCGTGATGCGCGGCGAGCAGCTGCTGTTCGAGACCGCGGTGGACGAGGACGTGGTGCTGAGCTGGTCTTCGGAGCGCAACCTGCTGTTCATCCCCGCAGCGGACGAGGCGCCGGCGCCGCGCGGCGCTCGGGGTGCACCGCCGGCGGCGCCGACCGCGGCCAGGCGCAAGGCGACGCGT
>DAORHX010000646.1:0-2315 GCA_035438245.1 Rubrivivax sp. | reverse complement strand
AGCCGGGCCGTCGGCGGCCGCCCTCTCCTGGACCGCGCCGCGCGCAGAGCTTCGCTTGTGTCGGGGCATGGCTCGCATCGTAGGGCCTGTGTGCGGCGCACCGGCCGGGCCGAGGCCCTTTGCACCCTTGCCAAGCGGCCCGTTCACTCCGCCGCGCTGCACCCGGCACGCACTCTCAACGCCATGCCAAGGAGAACCGCATGACCTTCCGCCGACTCGCCAGCCTGCTCGCCGCCGTGTGTCTGGGCAGCAGCGCCTGGGCCCAGGGCTTTCCCAGCAAGCCGATCACGCTGGTGGTGCCGTTCTCGCCCGGCGGTGTCACCGACACCACCGCGCGCAACGTGGCCAAGAGCATGGGCGACATGCTCGGCCAGCAGGTGATGGTGGAGAACAAGCCCGGCGCCAGCGGCGCCATCGGCACCGAGTTCGTGGCGCGCGCGCCGGCCGACGGCTACACGCTGCTGTACGCCACCTCCACCACCATGGCGTCCAACCTGGCGCTGCAGAGCAACCTGCGCTACGACCCGCTGCGCGACTTCGCGCCGGTGCACGGGCTGTTCCAGTCGCCGCTGGTGCTGGTGGTGGAAGCCAGCCGGCCCTACCGCAGCGTGGCCGACCTGGTGAAGGACGCGAAGGCCCGGCCCGGCGCACTGAGCTTCGCTTCGGCCGGCTCGGGCACCGCGCCGCACCTGGTGGGCGAACTGTTCCAGAGCACCACCGGCGTGAAGCTGCTGCACGTGCCCTACAAGGGCACGGCGCCGGCCTTTCAGGACCTGCTGGGCGGCCGCCTCGACGTCATGTTCGACTACCCGAGCATCATGCTGCCGCACATCAAGGCGGGCAAGGTGCGGGCGCTGGCGGTGATGTCGTCGCAGCGGCTGCAGGCCATGCCCGAGCTGCCCACCATCGCCGAATCAGGCTATCCCGACGCCGCCTTGAGCGCCTGGTCCAGCGTCGTCGCGCCCGCGGGCACGCCGCCCGAGGTGCTGAACAAGCTCACGGCGGCAGTGGCCCACGCGTTGCGCGATCCGGCCGTGGTCGGGCCTTCGCAGGGGCTGGGCAGCGTGCCGTTCGCCGGCATGGGCCAGCAGGAACTGCGCCGCTTCATCGAAAGCGAGCAGAAGGTCTGGGGCGACGTGGTGCGCCGCTCGGGCGCAACCGCCAACAACTGAGGGGTGCGGCCCCAGCCTAGATCAGCGCATCGGCCTTGAGCAGCGTCTCCAGGCATTGCTCGCGGATGCCGTAGAAGGCCTTCAGCGCGTCCAGCTGCTGCAGCAGCGGCTCCTTCGGCAACGGATGCGCGCGCTGGACCGCGAGGATCATCTTGTTCTTCGCCGTGTGCTCGAGCGAGACGAACTCGAACACCTGCGCGTCGTAGCCGCAGGCATCGAGCAGCATGGCGCGCATGCCGTCGGTCAGCATCTCGGCTTCCTGGCCGAGATGCACGCCGTACTGCAGCACCGGCCGCAGCGGGTGCGGCTGCAGCAGTTGCGGCCGCAGCTGCTTGTGGCAGCACGGTGCGCAGCAGATGATCGCCGCGCCGCCGCGGATGCCGTGGTGGATCGCATGGTCGGTGGCCGTGTCGCAGGCGTGCAGCGCGATCATCAGATCGACGCTGCGCCCGCCGTGGCTGGCGACGTCGCCCTGCTCGAAGCGCAGCCCTTGCAGGCCGAGCCGCGCGTCGATGGCGTTGCCCAGCTCGACCATGTCCTGGCGCAGCTCGATGCCGGTGATCTGCACCTGAAGCCCCAGCGTGTGCTGCAGGTGGTCGTGCAGCGCGAAGGTCAGGTAGCCCTTGCCGGAGCCGAAGTCCAGCACCTGGATGGGCTGGCGCGCCGCCAGCGGCGACGCTGCCAGCGCCGCATCGATGACCTCGAGGAACTTGTTGATCTGCTTCCACTTGCGCGCCATCGCCGGCACCAGCCGATGCTGCGCGTCGGTCACGCCCAGCTCGGCCAGAAACGGCCGCTCCAGGCTGAGCAGCCGCTGCTTCTCGCGGTTGTGCGTCGACCGCGCGCTGGCGGCCGCCGACGCGCGGCGCCCCACGCGCAGACTGGCGCGCCCCTTGCGGCTGTAGGCCAGTTGCAGCTCCTGCTGCGGCGTATGCAGGTGCGCGTTGGCGAATTCGGTGCCGAGCAGCGCGCGCAGCTGCTGCAGGCCGTCGGCGCGTGGCAGGTTCTGTGTGACGTCGCGGCGTTCGTGACCGTAGACGAAGCTCAGGTGCGGCTGGCCGCGCAGCTCGATGGCGCGCACCGTCAGCCGCTTCAGGTCGGGCACCGGCCCGCGATAGCCGGCCAGCAGCAGCCGTTCGAAGC
>DAORHX010000645.1:0-2325 GCA_035438245.1 Rubrivivax sp. | reverse complement strand
GGCGGTGTGGCGGCCGCCGGGTCTGCCGGCCGGCCTCGAGCAGTTGCCGTGGGGCCGCATCGACGCCCGCTGCGGTGCGGCGGCTGCGGTCTGCATCGAGGCTGCGGTGCGGCTGCTGCGCGGCGGCGAGGGCTCGGCGATGGTCACCGCGCCGCTGCACAAGGAGGCGTTGGCGCTCGCGGGCATCGGTTTTCCCGGCCACACGGAGATGCTGCAGGCGCTGGCCACGGGACCCGACGGCGCCGCGCCGCCGGTGCGCATGATGCTGGCCAACGACGAGCTGCGCGTCGTGCTGGTCAGCATCCATGTCGCGCTGCGCCGCGCGGTCGACCTGGTCAGCTTCGAATCGGTGCTGCAGACGATCCGCATCGCGCACGGGGCGGCTGCGGCCTGGGGCTTGCCAAGGCCGCGCATCGCGGTGGCCGGGCTGAACCCGCATGCCGGCGAAGGCGGCCTGTTCGGCGACGAGGAGCAGCGCTTCATCGCGCCGGCGGTGGCCGAAGCGCGCCGCCTCGGCATCGACGCCAGCGGGCCCCATGCGCCGGACACGGTGTTCATGCGCGCGCGACACACCCGCGAGCATGCCGGCGAGTTCGACCTGGTGGTGGCGATGACACACGACCACGGGCTGATCCCGGTGAAGTACCTCGGCGTGGAGCAGGGCGTCAACGTCACGCTCGGCCTGCCGTTCGTGCGCACCAGCCCGGACCACGGCACGGCCTTCGACATCGCCGGCAGCGGGCGCGCCGACCCTTCCAGCCTGAAGGCGGCGATCCGCGTGGCGCGGCAGCTCGGTCGCGCGGTCTGAAGTCTTCAGGCGGCGGTGTGGCCGGCGCCCAGCGCCGCGAGCTGGCGGCGCGCGCGTGCGGTTGCACGCTCGATCAGGTAGGCGTTCTCGAAGGCGCGCAGGCGCCCGGTCTCGCACAGCCGCAGCAGCATGCGGTAGGTCATCGAGATCGTCTGCTTGTGGCGACCGCCGCGGGTGAACACGAAGAACGCGCGGCCGGGGCTGACGTGGTTCAGCCGCACCTTCTGCCACTTGTCGTCCAGGTGCATCTGGTAGGCGAAGCCGATCTGCACATGGTCGGCCAGCGACTTGCCGCTGGCGGGCTCGGCCGGGCTGTCGACCTTGGGCAGCCCTGCGATGTCGAGCTCGCCTTCGGCCGGCGCGGGTTCGGCGCTGAGGTCGATGTCGATCTGGCCATTCCAGTCGACGGCTGCCTCGTCGACCAGCCCGATGCGCTGCGCCTCTTCGGCCGAGAAGCGCGGCTCGATGACCTCGTCGCGCAGCACGGGCACGTTCGCCGGCGGCGGCGGCAGCTCGGACGCATCGGGCATGGCTTCGCCGAGCGCGCTGTCGGCCTGGCGCGCCAGCAGGTTGTAATCGAGCGTGCGCAGCGCCTGGCCCTTCAACGACTCGGCATGCGCCGGCAGCAGCAGGCCGAAGAAGGTCTTCTTCGCCGAATCGGGCCAGCCGATCAGGTCCATGCCCTCGTTCAGCTCCTTCATCAACGTCGGCAGCTGCATCAGGAAGGCCTTGCGCTGCTCGGGCGAGCCCTTCGGCTGCACGCTCATGATCAGCTCGCGCGCCGCGTGGCGCAGGCGTTTCACGCGGGCGCTGTCGTCGCCGTCGAGCCGCGTCGCGCGCATCAGCGCCTGGCTCCACACCTGACTGATGAAGTCGCGGATGAAATCCGGCGCCGGCAGCGGCTTGAGCAGCGCCTGCAGCTGCTGCGTGTAGCGCTGTTGCAGCCGCAGGTCGGTCTCCTTCTCGGCGAGCAGCGTGGCCGCGCCCGAGCCTTCCTGCACCTCGCGCCGCGCCTGCTCGACGATGAAGGTCTCGAGCACCGACAGCTTCTGCTCGTAGACCTCGATCTGGTCGAAGTCGCCTTCGACGATCTCCTGCACCAGCTCGCGCACCAGCTTCAGGAAACGCAGGCTCGTCTCGGAATCGAAGTCCTCGAAGGCGCTGCCCAGCGACGCGATGCGGTTGACGAAGCGCCGCACCGGATGCTTGCGCGACGAGAAGAAGCTCGGGTCGCCGAGCGCGGCACGCAGCACCGGCAGCTGCAGCCGCGCGATCTGCCGCGCCATCTGCGGCGGCACCTTCGGGTCGGACAGGATCTGGTCGAACAGGCTGCCGATGACGTCGATCACCATGTGATCGAGCGAGCCGGTCGAGGCCTCGCGCAGCGCGTCGCGGTGCGCGCGGATCAGGTTCGGCGCCACCGGCAAGGAGCGTCCTTCGGCGGACGCGTCGAGTGTGCCGGGGTGCGAAGCACCGTAGCCGGCTTCGGCGGCGAAACCCGAATCGTCGACGCCTGG
>DAORHX010000644.1:0-2326 GCA_035438245.1 Rubrivivax sp. | reverse complement strand
AGCTGTTCGACGCCGGCATCGGCTGCAGCGTGCACTACATCCCGCTGCACCTGCACCCGTACTGGCGCGAGCGCTACGCGCTGCGACCCGAGCAGTTCCCGCAATCGCAAGCCGCCTACGAGCGCCTGGTGAGCCTGCCGATCTACACACGCATGAGCGACGCCGACGTGCAGCGCGTGGTCGACGCGGTGCGCGGCAGCCTCGGGTGACTGCGGTGGCGGGGAAGCGGCTTCGATAGAATCGACGCATCATTGCATCAACGCATCACCGGGCCATGCGCACCACACTCGACATCGACGACGACCTGCTGCTGGCGGCCAAGGAGATCGCGCGGCGCGAGCGCATCACGGCGGGGCAGGCGGTGTCGCGGCTGCTGCGCCAGTCGCTGACGGGTGCCGCCGCGCAGGCGCCGACGTCGCGCGCCAGGCACGCCGGCGTGGCCGGATTCGTGCCCTTCGCGGCGCGGCCGGGCGTGGTGGTGACCAACGAACAGGTCGAACGACTGCGCGAGTCCGAAGGCATCTGAGCTCACCCCGGCATGCGTGCGCTGCTCGACGTCAACGTGCTGGTGGCGCTGCTCGACGCGTCGCACGTGCACCATCGCGCCGCGCGCGACTGGCTCGGCACGCATGCGCGGCAGGGCTGGGCGTCGTGCCCGCTGACGCAGAACGGCTGTCTGCGCATCCTGTCGCTGGCGTCCTACCCGAACCCGCAATCCACCGCCGCCGTGGCGCAGCGGCTGGGGCAGGCGGCGGCGGATGCGAGCCACGCCTTCTGGCCGGACGACTGCAGCCTGCTCGACCCCGGGCGCATGCGCTGGGATCGCGTGCTCAGCTCGCGGCAGATCACCGATGCCTACCTGCTGGCGCTGGCCACCGACCACGGCGGGCGGCTCGTCACCTTCGACCGCGGCATCGCCGTCGACGCGGTGCGTGGCGCCACGGCAAAGAATCTGCTGACGCTGGGCGCGACATGACGAAGCGGCGCGCAGCGCGCACACCGCGACATGGAGTGCGGCTGCCGCTTCTTTGCCCTGGCCGGCTAAGATGATCAAGCGCGCCTTCGACCTGATCGGCGCAAGCCTCGGCCTGCTGCTGCTGTGGCCGCTGCTGCTGGGCATCGCGCTGGCCATCAAGCTCGATTCACCCGGGCCGGTGCTGTATCGCCAGCTGCGCGTGGGCCGCCACGGCGTGCCCTTTCGCATCCACAAGTTCCGCACCATGGGCGTCGATGCGGCGCAGCGCGGCGGCGCGCTGACGCTGGATGCCGACGCGCGCATCACACGCGCCGGCGCCTGGCTGCGGCCGCGCCGGCTGGATGAGCTGCCGCAGCTGCTCGACGTGCTGGCCGGCGACATGAGCCTGGTCGGCCCGCGCCCCGAGCTGCCGCGCTACGTGGCGCACTATCCGGCGCCGCTGCGCGAGCGCGCGCTGTCGGTGCGGCCCGGCATCACCAGCCTGGGCGCGCTGGAATTCATCGACGAGGCCGAGCAGCTGGCGCGCGCCGCCGACCCCGAGCGCGAATACATCGAGGCGATCCTGCCGCGCAAGGTGCAGCTGGCGGCCGACTACGCGGCGCAGGCCAGCCTGCGCGGCGACCTGGCGGTCATCGGCCACACGCTGCGCCGCCTGTGGGCGGGTCCGCGATGAGCACGCCGTGGCACCGGCTGGACCTGTTGCTGGCGCGGCTGCGCCCGCACCGCGAGCCGCTGTCGCTGGCGGTGGATGCGCTGGTGGTGGTGGCCTGCTGGAACATCACCTACCTGTTCCGCCTGGGCTTCGAGCGCTGGCTGTCGGCGCGGCCCACCTACGACCCGTGGGTGCTGCTCGGCGTGGTGGCGGTCTACCTGGCGGCCTTCGCGCTGCTGCGCGTGCCGCAGAGCATGTGGCGCTTTGCCGGCTTCGGCGAGGTCAAGCGCCTGACCCTGGCCTGCGCGCTGGCCGGGCTGAGCAGCGCGGCGGTGGTGATGGGGCTCGGCCTCACGAAGGTGCCGCGCGCGGTGCTGGCGCTGCACCCTGTGGTCACGCTGATGGGCGTGTGCGTGGTGCGCATCGCCTACCGCATGCTGTACGAACACGCACGCTCGCGCATCACCGGCAGCAACGCCGAGATCCGGCGCGCACTGGTGCTGGGCGCGGGCGACGCCGCCAAGTGGCTGCTGGCCGGCATCCACCGCCAGGGCTGGACGGTGCTGGGCCTGCTCGACGACGACCCGGCCAAGCAGCGATCGCGCATCGCCGGCGTGCCGGTGCTGGGCACGCTGCCGATGGTGGCCGACGCGCAGGTGCGCGGGGCGGCCACGCACATCGTCATCGCCATGCCCTCG
>DAORHX010000643.1:0-2333 GCA_035438245.1 Rubrivivax sp. | reverse complement strand
CGAATAGACGCCGGTGCGAAAGGCGATGCCCAGGCGCAGCTCGTCGCGCACCTGGGTCACGGCCAGCACCAGCGGACACAGCGGGCCGGTGGGCACCGCGCGCTGGTAGTCGATGTCCGGCGCCGCGCTGCCGGCGTCGGCCCACAGCCGGTTCATGTCGATCGACGTGATGCCGGCCTGCACCGGGAAGTGCTTGGCGTAGAAGCCGTCGCGCTGCCGTGGCGTCAGGTGCGGCCACAGCCACGCCGACAGTGACAGCCCCACCAGGCTCAGCAGGTACAGCCGGTCACGCTGCACGCGCCGCGTCTGGCGGTGCACGTCGTCGGCCAGCGCGCGCAGCGCCGTGCCATCGGGCACGCGGTGCGTCACGCGGTAGGCCGCCAGGAACGGGCTCAGGCCATGACGGGCCTGCGGCCCGAGGTCGCGGCGTATGCTCATGATCGACGCCACCGCCAGCGCGTTGCGGCGCGGCTGGGCGTGGCGCTGCGGATGCAGCGGCGACAACGCCAGGAGCAGGCAGGCCGTCAGCAGCTCGTGCAGCGTCACGCCGGCGTCCTTGGCTGCAGCGCGCAGCGCTAGGGTCTGCACGGCATCCACGCTGACGGCGCGATAGGCATTGCGGCGCTCGTCGGCACTTGCCGCCGCCGGCCGGAACACGCGGCGCGCCTGGCCGACCAACCGCGGCAGCCCGAGCAGCGCGCGCAGCAGCCAGCCAGGGTGGCGCACGAACGCATGGCGATAGCGCGCGCTGCCGTCGGCCGCGGGCGACGGCAGCGGCACCGGCGACGCGCCGTCGTCGCCGAGCAGCACGTGCGCCAGTCTCGTCAGCAGGCGCGCCACCGACTCACCGCCAGCGACGTAGTGGTCGTAGGCCAGCGCCAGCCGGAACGCGCGCTGCTCGTCGATGGCGACGAAGCGCCACGGGTTCTCGCGCGCCCCATGCACGAACGGCCGGTTGAACTCCTGCTCGACGACGTGCCGCAGCACGTCGGCGGCGTCGCCCGCCGCATCGACGATGCGCAAGTCGACATCGGCCGCGCCGCCGGCGTAGCGATAGCGCCCGCGGCGTTGGTCGACCTGCAGACCAGTGAGTCCCTGCGACTCGAGCACCGCGGCGATGGCCTGGTGCAACCGCTGCGCATCCAGCGGCCGCGGCACGCACAGCACGTGCACCGGGTTGTACGGATGCAGCTCGCGCCAGCGCAGCATCATGCGCTGGAAGAGATTGAAGCGCTGCGACGTGCCTTCGGACACCATCAGCGGCCATCTCGCAGGCGCGGCAGGAAGCGGCCGGTGCGCTGCATGTAGCGGCAGTAGCGTGCGCCGTGCCGCCCGGCCAGGAAGCGCTCCTCGTTGCGCGCCTTGGTGATCATCAGCGCGATGTGGATGGCCGCCATCACCGCCACCGGCAGCGTCGGCACGACGACGACGGTGCACAGCATCAGCAGGATGCTCAGCGCGTAGATCGGATGGCGGATGCGCCCGTACAGCCCGGTGGTCACCAGTTCGGTCTGCTGGTCGGGCGCGATCGCCATGCGCCAGTTCTTGCCCATGCGCTTCCAGCACTCGATGCTCAAGCCCAGGCAGACGATCGCCAGCAGCGCGGCCGCCCAGCGCCAGCCGAGCAGCGGCCACTGGCGCGCCACCTCACTCAGGCCCCACGGCGGGCCGGATGCGCGCGATGCGATCCACGGCAGCCCCATCCAGGCGCAGACCACCGGCAGCCAGACGAGCCACATCAGCTGTTCGCCGCGCTGGCTCGGCACGATGCCCGACAGCTTGCGCGTGCGCCGGCGCACGCGGATGCTCATCGCGCCGACGCAGCCCCAGTACAGCCAAACGGTCGCCGCGAGCACGATGCACGGCAGGTCCTTCATGATGCAGCTTCGTGGCAGGCAAGCACCGGGCCGCGGCCGGCGCGATGCGAGTGTGCGGGCCACGATGTTAGTGCACGCGGTGCCGGCCAGCGCGCTCGCCGGGCCCGCACTGGCACACTCGGCGCATGTCGCACGTGCTGCTGCTGGTCCCCGATTTCCTGCTCATCCTGTGCGGCTTCGTGCTGTGCCGCTGGACCAGCCTGGACCGCAGCGTCTGGGACGGCGTCGAGCGGCTGGTGTACTACCTGCTGTTCCCGGTGCTGCTGTTCAACTCGATCGTCAAGTCGCCGCTGCAGCCGGCCGCCACCTTGCACCTGGCACTGGGCGGCGTCGCGGTGATCGGCTGCGGCGTGCTTCTGGCCTACGGCGTGCGCGCGCTGCCCGGCATCGACCCGCGCCGCCCCGCGTCGGGCGCGCAGACCGCCTTCCGCTTCAACTCAGAGCGGAAGGGCGTCG
>DAORHX010000642.1:0-2336 GCA_035438245.1 Rubrivivax sp. | reverse complement strand
CGGCCTCGCGGCGCAGGAAGGCGTCGGACGCGGCGATGCGCCGGCCCTGGCCGTCGTCCAGCGCCAGCGGCAGGCGCAGCCGGTTCGACCATTCGTTCAGCGCGGCCGCCTGTTCGCCGGCCGGCGCGTCGGCGCCGGGCAGCGAACGCTGCAGCAGTTCGCCCCAGGCGGCGGCACGTTCCTGCGCGCTGGCGACAAAAAGCTCGCGCTCGTGTTCGAAGTGGCGCTGCACCAGCCAGCCCGAGACCAGCGCGAACAGCGCCAGCGCCACCAGCACGGTGAGGTAGATGCGCAGGTACAGCGAGCGCATGGCGGTCAGGCCGCGGCGCCGCGCGCGCAAGGCGGCCGGCTCATTCCTGCGTCTTCGCGAACACGTAGCCGGCGCCGCGCACGGTGAGCACACGCTGCGGCGTCTTCGGGTCGTCCTCGATGACGGCGCGGATGCGCGAGACGTGCACGTCGATGCTGCGGTCGAAGGCCTCCATCGGGTGGCCCTTCAACGCGTCCATGATGCGGTCGCGCGACAGCACGCGGCCCGGGTTGCGCGCCAGCACGACCAGCAGCTCGAACTGGTGGCTGGTCAGGTCGCAGGAGCGGCCGTCCAGCCGCGCCTGCCGCGCGCCCAGGTCGATCTCGAGCCGGCCGAAGGACAGCACCTCGCCCGGCGCAGCGCCGGGCGACGCGCGGCGCAGCAGCGCCTTGACACGCGCCAGCAGCTCGCGCGGCTCGAAGGGCTTGGGCAGGTAGTCGTCGGCGCCGAGTTCCAGGCCGACGATGCGGTCCATCGGCTCGCCGCGCGCCGTCAGCATCAGCAGCGGCAGGCGGCGCAGCCTGGCGTCGGCGCGCAGCTCGCGCGTCAGTTCCAGGCCGTCGCCGTCGGGCAGCATCAGGTCGAGCAGCAGCGCGTCGTAGGCGACACGCTGCAGCCGCTCGCGCCCGGCCGCCAGCGAGCCCGCGCAGTCGACCTCGAAGCCGTGGCCGCGCAGGTAGTCGCCGACCATCGCCGCCAGCCGCGCGTCGTCGTCGATCAGCAGCAGCCGCTCGTTCATCGGCAGCCGCCCGCCGCAGCGCAACCCGCCCGCATCAGCTGCGCGGCGCCTCGATGCCGCGCCGCTCGCGCTGGTGGCGCAGCATCATCTCGCGCCGCTGCGTCATGTAGTCGGCCATCTGCCTGCGCTGCTCGGGCGTCAGCACGCGGCTGACTTCGAGCATCGCGGCGGTCATGCGCTTGCTCGCCGCGTCGTGCTGCGCCAGCTGCTTCTGGCGCAGCGCCTCGAGCGCGTTGGCGTCGACCGTCGGTTGCGCGAACAGCGCCATCGCCTGCTCGCGCAGCGTGCGCCCGGCCTCGCGCTGGGCGCGCAGCTCGCCGGCATTGGCCTGCACGATCTGCTGGATCTGCGTGCGCTGCTCGGGCGGGGCGTGCACGCGGTCGAGCAGCCGCGTCAGCATGCCGTCGAACATGCCGCCGGGGCCGCCATGCCCGCCGTGGCCGAAGGCCATCATCGGCGGCTGGCCGCCAGGGCCGCCGGGGCCGGGCTGGGCCTGCGCCGACGTCGCCGCCAGGCCGGCCAGTGCCAGGCCGGCCAGCGCCACACGTGCGGTCTTGGAATGCATCCTCATCACATCGCTCCTTCAAGGCAATTGTCGATGCCCGGCATGTTGCGCGCGCCGCGTTGAGGGCAAGTGCGCTGCGCGTAAAGTAGTGTGAACCATCGGCCGGCGGATCGAATCGCTCTGCACCGCCCGTTGCTCCGCCGCGATGCTGCACATCCACCATTCGAACCGCGTCGAACTGCTGCGCGCCACGCTGCTGCGCCAGCTGGACGCGGCCGTGCCGCACGACCCTTTCGTCGCCGAGCAGCTGATCGTGCCCAGCGCGGCGCTGCGCCGCCACCTGAGCCTGGCCCTGGCCGAGGCCCGCGGCATCTGCGCGAACGTGCAGTTCGGCTTCCTCGCGTCCTGGCTGTGGCGGCAGATCGCGCGCCAGGTGCCGGGCGTCGGCGACGAGTCGCCGTTCGCCGCGACGACGCTGGTCTGGCGCGTGCATGCGGCCTTCGGCGATGCCGGCTTCGTCGCCGGCCATGCGCGGCTGCAGGCCTACCTTCACGATGCCGATGCACTGATGCGCTACGAGCTCGCCGCGCAGGCGGCGGCGCTGTTCGAGCAGTACCTGATCTATCGGCCCGACTGGCTGCAGGCGTGGGGCGAAGGCCGCGACGCGGTCGCCGCCGACGACGGCAAGGACGCGGCCTGGCAGGCGGCCTTGTGGCGCCGCCTCGTCGCCGAGCTCGGCCTGCGCTCGCGGCACCCGGCCCACGACTTCGTCGCCGCGCTGC
>DAORHX010000641.1:0-2337 GCA_035438245.1 Rubrivivax sp. | reverse complement strand
CCGCACGCTCGAACTGCGCGATGCGCGCACCAAGGCGGCGATCGTGCTGTCGGCGCCGCCGTTCTACGGCGAAGGCGCGCCGGCGCGCATCCTCGCTGCGGTGCAGGTGCCGAGCCCGCATGTCACGGCCACCGAGGACGTGACCCGCATCCCCGGCTACTACTCCGGCGCCGACGACCGCGTCGAGGTGTTCGAAGCCACCGGCAGCGCGCGCAAGACGCTGGCGGTGTTCAGCGGCGGCGCGCACAGCATCTTCACCGACCGCATCGCGCCCGGCGGGCCGCAGCTGAACCAGCAGGTCAAGCAGGCCACGCGCGCGCTGTCGCTGGCCTTCCTGCACAGCGTGTTCAAGGGCGACGACAGCGCGCTGGCCGCCTGGCCGCAGCAGTTCGCCGGCATCGTCGCGCGCTACACGCGCCACACCCCCTGAACAAGGCTCCGTCATGCCGCTCGAATGCATTGAACTGAACACCGCCGACACGCCCGCCGCCAGCGTCATCGTGCTGCACGGCCTGGGCGCCGACGGCAACGACTTCGTCCCCGTGGCCCGCGAACTGGAGCTGTCCGCCGTGGGCGGCGCGCGCTTCGTCTTCCCGCACGCGCCGACGCGGCCGGTGACGATGAACGGCGGCTACGCGATGCGCGCCTGGTACGACATCGCCGGCACACCCCAGGCGCGCGTCGAGGACGAAGCCGGGCTGCGCGCGTCGCAGGTGCACATCGAGGCGCTGATCGCACGCGAGGTGGCGCGCGGCATGCCGGCACAGCGCATCGTGCTGATGGGTTTCTCTCAAGGCTGCGCGATGACGCTGCTGACCGGGCTGCGCCACCGCCAGCGCCTGGCCGGGCTGGTCGGCCTGTCGGGCTACCTGCCGCTGGCCGACACCACCGCGGCCGAACGCAGCGAGGCCAACGCGCGGGTGCCGATCTTCCTGGCCCACGGCCGCGACGACCCGATGGTCGGCATCGACCGCGCCATCGCCTCGCGCGACGCGCTGCGCGCGCTCGGCTACGACGTCGAGTGGCACGACTACGCGATGCCGCATTCGGTGTGCATGGACGAGATCGCCGAGCTGAACCGCTGGCTGCTGCGGGTGCTGGGCTGACGCGGTGACAATGACCCCATGACCGACATTCCCACCCTCGAGGCCACGCCGCAGGCCCACGTGCACCTGATCGGCGGCGAGAAGGGCGGCGTCGGCAAGTCGCTGGTGTCGCGGCTGCTGGCGCAGTACTTCATCGACCACGACCTGCCGTTCCTCGGCTTCGACACCGACCGCTCGCACGGCGCGCTGATGCGTTTCTATGCCGGCTACGCATCGCCGGTGCTGGTCGACCGCTACGAGGCGCTGGACACGATCATCGAGTCGAGCATCGATCAGCCGGGCCGGCGCGTGCTGGTCGACCTGGCGGCGCAGACGCACGAGCCGCTGGCACGCTGGATGGACGAGTCCGGCGTGCTCGACCTGGCCGACGTCTCCGGCCTGGCGATCCACTACTGGCACGTGATGGATTCGGGGCGCGACTCGGTGGACCTGCTGAAGAAGCTGCTCGACCGCTTCGGCCACCGGCTGCGCTACGTGCTGGTGCGCAACCAGCTGCGCGGCGACGACTTCAGCCTGCTCGAGCAGTCGGGCGAGCTCGAACGCGCGCTCGGCCTCGGCGCCAAGCTGGTGAACCTGAAGCATCTGCACGACGCCGTGATGCAGAAGATCGACGCCTCGAACAGCAGCTTCTGGGCGGCCAGGCACGGCGCCAGCGGCGGCGGCAAGCTCGGGCTGATGGAGCGCCAGCGGCTGAAGATGTGGCTCGGCCACGCCTACGGCGAGATCGCCGGTGCCGGGGTCTGAGCAGGGGCGCGGGGTGAATAAGTCACAAGCCGCGCCGAGCAGATTCACTCCCTGAGTCCGGGCCGGGTGCCTAGCCTTGTGGTACCGACGCCGCCACCGCGGCAGCGCCGGCCACCACGAGGGGAAGCCACATGCTGGACATGCATACCCAGGCCCTGGGCCTGACACCGCTGCTCTGGGACGCGCACGCGCCGGCGTGCATCGCGCCCGGCAGCACCGGCCCTGCGCTGGCGCGCTGCTACGAGCTGATGCTCGACGAGATCGACTATGGCGTGCTGCTGCTGGACAGCGACCTGCAGGTGCTGCACCTCAACCATGCGGCGCGCCGCGAGCTCGACGCCCAGCACCCGCTGCAGCTGCTGGGCCGCCAGCTGCGCGCGCGCGACGCCGCCGACGTGGTGCGGCTGCACGACGCGCTGCAGGCAGCAGCGCAGCGCGGCTTGCGCCGGCTGCTGATGCTGGGCCAGGACGGGCACCGCGTGGCGCT
>DAORHX010000640.1:0-2345 GCA_035438245.1 Rubrivivax sp. | reverse complement strand
GACTAAATCTACATGTGCCCGCAATTTCTACGGGAAATCTGGGTTCACCTGGACTATGAAATTCATAATCTCGCCTTTCGCAACAGATCCGTTATATGGGGTATTTAAATCAAGAGCTATCTAGTCAGATCTTGGACCAGCAGAGACAAAGAGGAGGAAACTAGCTGGTTTCTCCTGGGTCGTGCTGACTTTCAAGAAAAATACTTGACAAGTGATTTTCAGCTCAGAGCATTTTAAGCAGATCGCCGTCGTGCAGGCCGTGTTCGTGCCCGATGCCGAGCGCGTCGCCTGGGCGCAGCGCGTCTGCGCTGCCTTCGCCGCAGCGGGTGGCGCCGCGGTGGCCGTTGACGGCCAGATGATCGACGTGCCGGTCGTGGAACGCGCGCGCGCGGTGTTGCGCAGCGCCGGCATCGCGGCCTGAACCCCATCCCCAGTTGCAACCCCGAGGACGCACCGATGCCCCGCAAGACCAAGCCGATCCGCTCCGACATCGCCTGGAGCACGCCCGACCGCATCGAAGTGCGCGGCCGCAGCCTGCCTGACGAGCTGCTGGGCCGCATCAGCCTGGGCGACATGGCCTGGCTGCTGCTCGTCGGCCGCATGCCCACGCCGCAGGAGTCGACCTTGTTCAACGCCGTCGCCGTCACGCTCGTCGAGCACGGCATCACGCCGAGTGCGCTGGCGGCGCGCATCACCTACGCCGGCGCGCCCGAGTCGCTGCAGGCGGCGGTGGCCGCCGGCCTGTGCGGGCTGGGCACGGTGTTCGTCGGCTCGACCGAGGGCACGGCGAAGATGCTGTACGAAGCACTGCCGCCGGGCGCGCAGGGCGCCGACCTCGAGAAGATCGCCCGCGACGTGGTGGCCGGCTACCGCGCGCGCGGCCAAATCGTTCCCGGCCTCGGCCACCCGCTGCACAAACCGGTCGATCCGCGCGCGCCGCGGCTGTTCGCGATCGCCGCCGAGAACGGCTTTTCGCGCGACTACGTGAAGCTCGAGCAGCTGATCTGTGCCGAGGCCGAGCGCGCCAGCGGCAAGGTGTTGCCGGTGAACGCCACCGGCGCGATCGGGGCGATCTGCTGCGAACTGGGCCTGCCGTGGAAGATCGTGCGCGGCGTCGGCGTGTTCGCGCGCGCGATCGGGCTGGTTGGGCACATCCTGGAGGAGAGCAACCAGCCGATGGCCGTGGAGATCTGGCAACGCGTCGAGGACGAGGCCACGGCGCACGTGCGCCCCGGCGCGCGCGACTGAACGGGCGGGGATCCCAGGATGAACGAGATTTCTGCGACGGTCGGCATTCCAATCACCTCGATCGGGTCGCGGCGCGGGCGGACGCGCGCTGGCCGGTCGACCAGGTCGAGGCGCTGTTCGCGCTGCCCTTCAACGACCTGATCTACTGTGCGCAGCGGTCCACCGCGAGCACTTCGGCGCCAACGAGGTGCAGCTGTCGACCTTGCTGTCGATCAAGACTGGCGGCTTCCAGGAGGAGTGACAGGCGGCTCACGCTGCGGACCGGCTGTACGGATCTTCGCGACGAAGTCTATTCAGGTCCGTCGCAAAGCGATTGCTAAGCCCGCCGATGAAAACTCGCGAGGGCCCGACTCACCAGCACGCCGATGGCGATCGGAACGGCGGGCATCACCAGCGGATGCAGGGTCAGGGGAATGACGAAACCGACCACGGTGGCACAAGCCACGGCGATTGCCAGGCAGGCAAACAGCGCGAACAGCTCCGGGTCGTGCTGTCTGAACTCCTTGGACTTGATCAGCCGCACGATCCCTCCGTCCACCAGCACCGCCAGCGCAAACGCCGCCAGCCACGGCAGCCATTCCAGCAAGGTCGAAAGCCTGAAGGCCGCCAGCAGCACCAGCGCGTCGATGGAGCGGAAGTAGGCGTTGTCGAACAGCCGCTGGTTGACCGAGGCCATCTCATGGGCCACGGCGCCACCCAACGCGCTGGAGGGCGGTGCATCGGCCGCCGAAGGCACGGGCGTGGCCTGGCGTGCCGCGTCCTGCATGCCCAGCGCCCGGGACAGGATGCGCAGCGCGGGCGTTTCACCCCAGAACGCGGCCGTGGCCTGGTGCTCGGTGCGCAGTTGAGTCAGGAAGCGTTCCGGCGGGTGCGCCGAGGGCAGGTACAGCACCAGCACCAGCAGGCTCAGCAGCGAGACGACCGCCACGACGCGGATCACGGCACCTGACCGGGGCTGAGTGCCCGCGCCTGCAAAGGCCTGGACGCCGCCGCGGGCACCGTCGCATCCGGATCTAGGATCGGAAACCGCCCCTTGATGATGCGCCCGCCCGACACCGAGGCGAAGTACTGCAGGTTCGGCAGCTTGCCCAGCACGT
>DAORHX010000639.1:0-2346 GCA_035438245.1 Rubrivivax sp. | reverse complement strand
ACCACCGGCGCGTCGATGCTGATGATCCGCCCGCTGATCCGCGCCAACGACAACCGCAAGCACGTCGCTCACGTGATCGTGTTCTTCATCTTCATCGTCAGCAACGCGGCAGGATCGCTGACGCCGCTGGGCGACCCGCCGCTGTTCCTGGGCTTCCTCAAGGGCGTGGGCTTCTTCTGGACCGCGCAGCACCTGTTTCCGCAGACGCTGTTCCTGGTCGGTGCGCTGCTGCTGGTCTTCTACTTCCTGGACCGCTGGTTCTATCGCCACGAAGGCGTCAAGCCGGTCGACCCGACGCCGGACACGCACCGCATCGGTATCCAGGGCGGCATCAACTTCGTGCTGCTCGGGGTGGTCGTCGTGCTGGTGCTGATGAGCGGCATCTGGAAGCCCGGCATCCAGTTCGACATCGCCGGCACCGAGGTCGGCCTGCAAGCGCTCGTGCGCGATGTCGCTCTGGCCGGCGTGACGCTGCTGTCGCTGGCGCTGACGAAAGCCAAGGTGCGCGAGGCCAACCAGTTCAGCTGGGCGCCGATGCAGGAGGTGGCCAAGCTCTTCGTCGGCATCTTCGTGACGATGGTGCCGGTGCTGGCGATGCTGAAGGCCGGCGAGGCCGGCGCCTTCGCGGCGGTGACACGCGCAGTGACCGCGCCCGACGGCACGCCGCTGCCCTGGGCCTACTTCTGGTTCAGCGGCACGCTGAGCTCGTTCCTGGACAACGCGCCGACCTACCTGGTGTTCTTCAACCTGGCCGGCGGCGACCCGATGCTGCTGATGACGACGCTGGCGCCGACGCTGGCCGCCATCTCCGCGGGTTCGGTGTTCATGGGCGCCAACACCTACATCGGCAACGCGCCCAACTTCATGGTCAAGGCCATCGCCGAGGACCGCGGCATCCGCATGCCGAGCTTCTTCGGCTACATGGCCTGGTCGATCGCGGTCCTGATCCCGCTGTTCGTGGTCATGACCTTTGTCTGGTTCGTCTGAAGGAGCTTCCCGTGAGTACCACCGTCATCCGCCAAGCCGACCTGATCGAATCGATCGCCGCTGCGTTGCAGTACATCTCTTACTACCACCCGGCCGACTACATCGAGCACCTGGCACGCGCCTACGAGAGCGAGGCCAGCCATGCCGCCAAGGATGCGATCGCGCAGATCCTGACCAACAGCCGCATGTGCGCCGAGGGCAGAAGGCCGATCTGCCAGGACACCGGCATCGTCAACGTCTTCCTGAAGATCGGCATGGACGTGCGCTTCGAGGGCTTCGCCGGCTCGATCGAGGACGCCGTCAACGAAGGCGTGCGTCGCGCCTACAACCACACCGACAACGTGCTGCGCGCGTCGATCGTGGCCGACCCTCAGTTCGAGCGCAAGAACACCAAGGACAACACGCCCGCCGTCGTGCACATGACGGTCGTGCCCGGCGACACCGTGGACGTGCAGGTGGCGGCCAAGGGCGGCGGCAGCGAGAACAAGAGCAAGTTCGTGATGCTCAACCCCAGCGACAGCGTCGTCGACTGGGTGCTGAAGACGGTGCCGACGATGGGCGCCGGCTGGTGCCCGCCGGGCATGCTCGGCATCGGCATCGGCGGCACGGCCGAGAAGGCGATGCTGATGGCCAAGGAATCGCTGATGGACCCGATCGACATGTTCGAGCTGAAGGCCCGCGGCCCGCGCGACAAGACCGAGCAGCTGCGCATCGAGCTGTGCGACAAGATCAACGCGCTGGGCATCGGCGCGCAGGGCCTGGGCGGGCTGACCACGGTGCTGGACGTGAAGATCGCGATGTACCCGACGCACGCCGCCAGCAAGCCGGTGGCGATGATCCCCAACTGCGCAGCCACACGCCACGCGCACTTCGTGCTCGACGGCAGCGGCCCGGCCTACATCGACCCGCCGAGCCTGGAGCTGTGGCCCGACGTGCACTGGCAGCCCGACTACAACAAGAGCAAGCATGTCGATCTGGACACACTGACCCCGGCCGAGGTGGCAAGCTGGAAACCGGGCCAGACGCTGCTGCTCAACGGCAAGATGCTGACCGGCCGCGACGCCGCGCACAAGCGCATCCAGGATATGCTGGCCAAGGGCGAGAAGCTGCCGGTGGACTTCACCCACCGCGTCATCTACTACGTCGGCCCGGTGGACCCGGTGCGCGACGAGGTGGTCGGCCCGGCCGGCCCGACTACCGCCACGCGCATGGACAAGTTCACCGAGATGATGCTGAGCCAGACCGGGCTGATCTCGATGATCGGCAAGGCCGAGCGCGGGCCGGTGGCGATCGAGGCGATCCGCAAGCACAAGAGCGCCTACCTGATGGCCGTGGGCGGCGCCGCCTACCTGGTGGCCA
>DAORHX010000638.1:0-2354 GCA_035438245.1 Rubrivivax sp. | reverse complement strand
CTGCGCGTGGCTGCCGCCGAAGCGCTGCGCCTGGCCGCGCGCCACGTACAGCGCGTCGGCCGCGGCATCGAAATCGCCGCGCTCGTAGGCCAGCAGCGCGCGCATCAGCGGCAGGCCGGCCTCGCGCGCCATGGCGTGGTTGCTGCGGCGCGCATCGTCGGCCGCCAGCGCGCGTTCGGCACAGCGCGCCACCCAGGCCTCGGCGCGCGTGAACTCGCCGGCGCCGAGCATCGCCAGCACCGCATGCAGGTCGTTGAACGCGTAGTAGCCGGCCACCTCGGGCGACAGGTCCCAGCCTTCGAGCAGGCGCACGCAGCGCGCCATCACGTCGACGTCCAGCAGCCGCAGCCGCCACAGCAGCGCGGCGGCGTCCACGCGCTGCAGCGTGATCTGCATCTGCTCGGCCGCCAGCCGCTTGTCGACCAGGCGCAGTGCGCCTTCGATGTCCATCGCTTCGAGCCGGAACAGCCCCTTGTGCCACCACAGGTGGCCGGAGAAGCCGTTGCCCTCGGCCCAGTCGTCCTGGGTCTGGCGCAGCCACGCGGCGCCGTCCTCGAAGCGGCCCTGCATCTCCATCACATGGGCCACCGCATGCACGGCCCACGGCACCTTCGGATTCAGGCTCAGCGCGCGGCGCCCGACATCCTCGGCCTGCGCATAGAGGTTGTTCTCCTCCAGGCCGAACGCATACAGGCTCAGCAGATACGGCCACAGCGGATCGGCCTCGTCCCATTCGGGCAGCGCACGCGCCGGCCGCAGGCGCAGATTCGCCGCGTCGCCGCGGTAGAAGTCCCACAGCTGCGCCCACTGCAGCGCCAGCGCGTCGCGCGGGTACTCCAGCAGCAGTTCGTCCCAGATGCGGCAGGCCGCCTGCCAGCGCCCTTCGAGCGTGGCCTGCACGGCGTCCAGATGGGCGCGTTCGCGCGCCGGCGCGCCGTCACTGAGCTCACGCGCGCGCTGCAGGTGCTGCGCGGCTTCGCCGGACATCGAGGCTTCGGTCAGGCTGAGCAGGAAGCCGGCGCGCATGACGTGCGGCAGCGCCCAGCCGGGGTCGTGCGCGCTGGCCGTGTCCAGGTCGGCCAGCGGCGTGTCGTAGAAGGACATCATGCGCCACAGCGCGGTCTCGGCGGCCGCCAGCGCGGCGGCGTTGCGTGTGCCGCAAGGGTTGCCGCGCTGGTCGGGACTGGACATGCGCGCGAATGTAGCCCAGGCGGATCAGGCGTTCGGCGGCTGCGGCCAGGGCCGCTGCGCCGGCCGCATGCGCTCCCATGCGGCCGCCATCTGCAGCACGCCCAGGTCGTCGAAGCGCCGGCCGGTGATCTGCAGGCCGATCGGCAGCCCGGCCTGGGTGTAGCCGCAGTTGATCGAGGCCGACGGCTGCTCGCTCATGTTGAAGGGCAGCGTGAAGGCGATGTGCTCGAACGGCCGCGCGGGGTCGTTGGTCGGGCTGGCCCATTCGGCGGCGTAGCTCGGCACCGGGCTGACCGGCGAGATGACGTAGTCGAAACGCTGGCAGGCGTTGACCGCGGCCTCGCGCATCGCGCCCATCTGGCTGTAGCCGTGGAACACCTGCGCCGCCGTCAGCCCAGACCCGCTGGCCACCCACTGGCGGATGTAGGGCAGCACCTTGTCCTGCCGCGCCTGGGGCAGCGCGGCGATGTCCAGGTACGAGCGCATGCGCCAGAAACGGTCCATGCCATCGATCATGTCGCGCGTCATGAACGCGGCCATCGGCTCGACGATGGCGCCGGCTGACTCGAAAGCGCGTGCCGCGTCCTGCACCGCGGCGGCGGTTTCCGGCTCGACGGCCAGGCCCCAGCCGGCATCCATCTGCAGCCCGATGCGCAGCCCCGCGACGTCGCGTTGCAGATCCAGCCAGTCGATGTCCTGGTACGGCAGGCTCATCGTGTCGCGCCAGTCGGGCTTCGACAGCTCGCGCATCAGCAGCGCGGCGTCGCGCACCGTGCGTGTCATCGGCCCGGCCACGCGCCCCGCATACGGCGGCTTGATCGGGATGCGGCCGAGGCTGGGCTTGAGCGCGAAGATGCCGCACCACGCCGCCGGCAGCCGCACCGAGCCGCCGATGTCGGTGCCGACGTGCAGCGGGCCGTAGCCTGCCGCCGCAGCAGCGCCGGCGCCGGCGCTGCTGCCGCCGGGGTTCTTGCTCAGGTCCCACGGGTTGCGCGTCAGCGCATGGAAGCTCGACAGCCCCGAGCTCAGCATGCCGTAGTCGGGCATCGTCGTCTTGCCCAGCAGCACCGCGCCGGCCTCGCGCAGCCGCGCCGCTGGCGGCGCGTCCTCGGCCGCGGGCAGCAGCTCGGTCGCCGCGCTGCCCAGCGGCATCGGCACGCCCT
>DAORHX010000637.1:0-2358 GCA_035438245.1 Rubrivivax sp. | reverse complement strand
AGCCCGGCGTCGTGCGCGTGGTCTCCACCGGCCGCACGAGTTTCGCCGACCGGCCTTGCGAGGAAGGCGCCGAAGGCAGCGCCGGCGAGGCCGCGGCCACGGTCAGCGTGGTCGTCGCGCTGAACAGCGCACTGGCGTCGCCGCCGACGGCGGCGTTGACGGCGCGGCGCGATGCGACCCTGAGCGGAACGGCCGTCACACTGGTGAACACCGATGCGTCGACGAGCGGCGCGACGACGCGCGTCGGCCGCACGCTCTCCGTCACCAGCACCACGTTCACGCGCCATACGCTGCCGGGGACACCCGGGGGTCAGTCCAGCATTCTCGACACGCAGCTGGGCGGCCTCAGCGCGGCCGACGTGTTTAAGTTGCTCACGCGCATGCCGCTGGCGACCTACAAGGATCAGCCGGCCAGCATCGTCGTCGATTGCTCGACCGACTGCGCGAACCGGCTGAGCAACGCAGTCCAGGGCAACCCCGGGCGCATAGTTTGGGTTGACGGCGACGCAAACCTGAGTACCAGCGTCAGCCTGGGCACGGACGGCGAACCCGCGATGGTCGTCGTCAATGGCGATGTCACCTTCACCGGCACCAACGTGGACATCGTCGGTCTGCTCTACGCCCAGAGCGACATCACCATCAGCGGAACGAACCTGAGGGTGCGCGGGGCGGTGGTTGCAGCGCGCGACATCGTGCGCAGCGGCACCGATACGACGATCGAATACAACCCGCGGCACCTGACGCAGCCGAACCTGATCCCGCCGGTGCTGACACAGCTGCGTTTGTCGAGTGGCTCGTTGGTGCGCGTGCCCGGCAGCTGGAGGGACTTCCCATGAAGCGTCCGATCCCGCGCGGCGTTTCGCTGATCGAGGCCATCGTCGCCATGGCGGTGATGGCCTTCGGCATGGTGGCCATCGTCGGGCTGCAGGGCACGCTGCGGCAGAACTCCGACATCGCCAAGCAGCGCTCGGAAGCGGTGCGCCTTGCGCAAGCGGCCATCGAGGACTGGCGCCGCTTCGCCCAGATGGGTCTGGCGACTCCTCCGGATATGGGCTACACCAACATCCAGACCACGGCCGCCGAAGTCATTTCTCCTGATTCGGACAACAGGCACAACACCACTTTCACCCGGACGCGAACCGTCACCGACGTGCCCGGCGGCAAGTCGATCGCCGTCACGGTGACCTGGCCCGACCGCACCCGCCCCGACCAGAACCTGAGCGTCACGCTGAGCAGCATCATTGCCAGAGTCGACCCAGCGCTGTCCGGCATCCTGTCGATGAACCCGGGCGGCGGCGCCACGCTGCCGCCGTTGGGCCGGCATCACGGCATTCCTCAAGGCGCCCTGCCAGCCGAGGGGAACAAGAGCGTCTTCAAGCCTCCGGGTTCCGACGGCACGATGGCCTGGGTGTTCGACAACGTGACTGGGGTGATCGTCGGCGTGTGCAACAGTCTGACGGCCGGTCAGAACCCTCCTAGCGACGTATCGAGCTGCCTCGACTACACGAAACCCGGCGTACTGCTGAGCGGCTTCGTGCGCTTTGCCACCGGGCCGAACCAGCCTACCGCGACCGATGCCGAGCATCCCACCGGCACCGCGCTCAACTTCGATGTCACGCTCGCGCTGACCAGTACCGGCCATCCGATCCCTCCCGTTTGCTACGCGAACGCACCCACTTCCGCGTCGACGACGCTCATCTCGGTGCCCTATCACTGCGTGATCTTCTTCAATGCGGGGCCGACTCTGCGCTGGTCTGGAATGTCGGCACTGGCGGCACGACCCTTCCTCTTCGATCTGCCAACCGACTACGTACCCTGGGCTCTGGCCGACAACGCGGCCGACGCCAGAGCTTCGCGCTTTCGCGTCTGCCGCTACACACCCGCGACCAGCGACGCGCAGCAGATCCCAAACGCACTGCACCCGCGCAACTACAGCAACGTCGGCGTCAACGAGCCACTGACGAACCAGAACTTCCTCGTCATCCGCGCCGGCGACGACCCTGGCGACGGCACCGGCACGGCGTTCACCTGTCCCACCGACGTCCCGGCCGACCCCGCCAGCGGCAATTTCGTCAACAGCAACACGCTGCCGCATCAGCCGCCGCCACCTGCGCCGCCCTGAGGCACGGTCGCTAGACTGGCGCGATGCCGCTCAGCGAGTCCGACCACCGCCGCCTCCATGAGGCCCTGTCGCTCGCCCGGCGCGCGATCGGCCTGAGCGAGCCGAACCCGCGTGTCGGCTGCGTCATCGCCGCCGCCGACGGGCGCGTGCTCGCCAGCGGCTTCACCCAGCAGGCCGGCGGGCCGCATGCCGAAGCCGCGGCGCTGGCCAGATCGGGTGAGCACACGTTGAACTCC
>DAORHX010000636.1:0-2369 GCA_035438245.1 Rubrivivax sp. | reverse complement strand
GGTCGATGCCGGGGAAGATGCGGCTGTTCCAGCTCCACAGGTTGAAGTCGAGCATGGTCATGATCTTCGGCGTGGCGCTGCCGGGTTCGATGTCGTAGGCGTTGAGCAGGAAGACGAAGTCGCGGTCGACCTCGTCGATCAGCGGGTGTCTGGCTCTGGGGTGGGTGATCCACGAGCCCATCAGCCCCATCGCCAGCTGCGCCATCTCGTCGGCGTGCGGGTGGTACATGAAGGTGCCGGGGCGGCGCGCGACGAACTCGTAGACGAAGGTCTTGCCCGGCGGGATGCCGGGCTGCGTCAGGCCGGTGACGCCGTCCATGCCGTTGGGCAGCCGCTGGCCGTGCCAGTGGATGCTGGTCATCTCGCCCAATCGGTTGGTGACGAAGATGCGCACGCGGTCGCCTTCGACCACCTCGATCGTCGGCCCCGGGCTCTGGCCGTTGTAACCCCACAGGTGTGCCTTGAAGCCGGGCGCCATCTCGCGCACCACCGCTTCGGCGACGAGGTGGAACTCCTTGACCCCTTGATTCATGCGCCAGGGCAGGGTCCAGCCGTTGAGCGTGACCACCGGGTTGTACGGCCGGCCGGTGTTCGGCTGCAGCGGCGGCATGGTGTCGCTGCGGGTCTGCATCACCGGCTCGGGCAGCGCGGCCATCGCCACCTTGCTGACGCTGGTGGCGGCGGTGACGACGCCGGCGCCGGCGATGAGTTTGCGTCGGGAGAGCATCGGGAAGTCCTCGATCCATTCAGTGGCCCGGGCCGCCGCCTTCGGCAGCGAGCGTCGGGCCGGCGGGCGCGGCCAGGCTGGGCCTGCCGACCAGCGCCATGTCCAGGTCGGCCTGCGCGATCCAGAAATCGCGCAGCGCCTCGATGCTGGCGTTGACGCTGCCGATCTGCGCACGCGCATCGGCGAGCAGCTCGAACACTCCTATCAGCATGCCGTTGTAGCGCAGCAGGTTCTCGTCGGCGATGCGCCGGCGCAGCGGCACGATCTGCTCACGGTAGTGGCGCGCGATGTCCCAGGCCGCGCGGTAGCCGCCGTAGGCCTCGCGCACTTCGGAGCGCGCGTCGATGGCCGTCTGCGCGGCGCGGTCCAGCGCCTGCCGGTAGATGGCTTCGGCCTTGGCCACGCGCGCATCGCCCCAGTCGAACAGCGGCAGCTCGAAGCCGATCTCGAAGCCACGCTGCGACGGGGCGTCGTCGAAGGTGTTGTAGATCGCGCCGACCTCGAGCACGTTGATGAAGCGGGTGGTGCGCGTGAGGCCCAGGTTCTTCGCCGTCTGCTCGGCGGCGAGCTTCGCGCCGCGCACGTCCAGACGCTGTTCGATGGCGAGCCTCTCGATGTCGGGCAGGTCCGCGGCCGCGGGCGGCAGGTCGGGCAGGCGTGGCGGCAGCGTGAACTGCGTCTGCGCGCCCCACAGGCCGAGCAGCCGGGTCAGCCGTTCGCGCGTCACGCGCTGCGCCTGCTCGGCGCGCGCCAGGTTCAGCGCCGCGTCGGCATAGAAGCCCTGTTCGCGTGCCCGCTGCAGCTTGTTGAAGTTGCCCACCTGTTCCATGCGCCGCGCCAGCTCGGCGCTGGCCTCGGCGGCTTGCATCACCTGGCGCAGGTAGCGCGCGCTCTCCTCGGCCGCCAGCGCGTTGAAGTAGGCCTTGCGCGTGTCGGCGGCCAGCGTGAGCATCTGCAGCGACACGCGCGCCTGAGTGTGCGCGAAGCGCCGCGACTCCACCTCGATGAGCAGCGGCATCGCCACCAGCCGCGCCAGGTTGACCGCCAGCAGCCACTCGAGCTCGACTTCGCCGCCTTGGGTCTTGCGCGCGAAAGCGACGCCCGGGTTGGGCAGGCGCCCGGCCTGCACCAGCTCGGCTTCGCCGATGCCGAGTTCCTGGTATCCGGCCTGCAGGCCGCGGTTGTTGAGCAGCGCGATCTGCACCGCGGCGTCCACCGACAGCGGCGCGGCGAGCAGCTCGCGCACCCGCTGGTCGATGATGTCGCGGTCGGCGTCGGAGCGCGCCCATTGCAGCTCCTTGCCGAGGCGGTCCCGGGCGCTGTGCTGCACCGGCGCGAAGCCGCCGTCGGGGCTGAAGGAGGCGCAGCCGGCGAGCAAGGCGCTGGCCGCCAGCAGGGCCGCGAGGCGCCTGGGTGGGCGGCGCGCGGCGTCTGCGCCTGTCGATGTGATCACGGCGGGCCTCATGGCGACGGGTGCCTACCGTGGCCGGGCGGCATCGGCCTGGCGGCGTCGGTGTCAGTGGGCTGAGGCGAGCTTGGCGCTGGCGTGCCCGCGGGCTTCGCCTCGGGCTGCTGCGCCTCGCGCGCGTACGCACGCCAGCCGCCGATGCGTGCGACCGCCTCGTTGGCCTCGCGCCAGGAC
>DAORHX010000635.1:0-2371 GCA_035438245.1 Rubrivivax sp. | reverse complement strand
CTGGCGGCACCGGCGTTTCGCGAGAAGGCGGTGTCGATGGTGCTGGCCGGCGGCTTGCTCGGTGCCGTGGCCGGGCCGAACCTGGCCAGCCACACGCGCTCCTGGTTCAGCGTGCCCTTCGTCGGCGCGTACGTGGCGCTGTTCGGCGTGGCGCTGGCGTCGATGGCGTGCATGGCCGCGATCCGCTTCGAGGCGCCCCCCAGCGAGCGTGGCGCGGCGCCGCCGCAGGGCCGCTCGGTGGGCGAGCTGCTGCGCCAGCCGGCGTTCTTCGTCGCCACGCTGGCCGCAGCGCTCGGCTACGGCGTGATGAACCTGCTGATGGCCGCCACGCCGCTGGCGATGCAGGTCTGCGGCTTCGCGTTCGGCGACACCGCGTTCGTGCTCGAGTGGCACGTCATCGGCATGTTCGCGCCGGGCTTCGTCACCGGCCACCTGATCCACCGCTTCGGCGTGCTGCGCATCATGGGCGCGGGCGTGGTGCTCAACGCGGTGTGCGTGGCCGTGGCGCTGTCGGGCATCGAGCTGCACCACTTCACCATCGCGTTGTTCCTGCTCGGCGTGGGCTGGAACTTCCTGTTCACCGGCAGCACCACGCTGGCGCTGCAGGCCTACCGCCCGGAGGAGAAGGACCGCGCGCAGGCGGCGCTCAACTTCTGCGTCTTCGCCACCATGGCGCTGACCTCGTTCGCCTCGGGCGCGCTGGTGACCACGCAGGGCTGGACGCTGCTGAACTGGGGCTCGCTGCTGCCGATCGCGCTGACCGGCCTGGCGCTGCTGTGGCTGGCGCTGCACCGGCGCACCCCTGCACTCGAACGCACGACACCGTAGGCGGCGGACCGCACGTCCGCGCGCGGCGCCCCGCTACGGCCGCCAGCCGTCGGTCAAGGTCTTCAGGAAGCTGATGACGTCGTCGATCTCGGCGTCGTTCAGTGCCGGCGCGTCGCCGGGCTTGCGGTCGTACGGTGCCTCGGTGGCGTTGACGTTGGCCTTGTAAGCTTCGGGCAGGTCGTCGAACTTGTCGACCGTGCCGTCGTCCTTGCGCGGGTAGAACTTCTCCGGGTTGGTGTCGCGCTGCACGTAGAAAGCGAGCGCGTCCTTCAGCGTCTTGAAGCGGCCGTTGTGGAACAGCGCCTGGCGCAACGCCACGTTGCGCAGCGACGGCACCTTGAAGGCGCCGCACAGGTCGGTGCGCGCAGCGAGCGCGCCATCCGCACGCGCGCACAGCCCCAGGTCGAAGAAGGTCGGGTCGGCATTGGCCACGATCTCCGCGTTGCGCGGCACGCCCAGGTTGTCGTAGCTGAAGTCGGTGAACAGCGGATGCGCGCCGTCGGCGCTGCGTGCCGACGGGTGGCACGCGGCACAGTTGCCCTTGGCCGCATCGTTGAACAGCGCCAGGCCGCGCGCTTCGGCCTCGCTCAGCGCCGCGGTGCCGCGCAGGAACGCGTCGTACTTGCTGCTGAAGGGCCTGAACTCGCGGTCCTCGAGCTGGTAGGCCTGCAGCGCATCGGTGATCGCGGCGAACGCGTCGTCGACGCGGCCGAAGATGTCGTCGCCGAACACCTGCCTGAAGGCGGCGGCGTAGTCCGCCTTGCTCAACTGCTCGACGACCGCCGCCTTGCTGGGCATTGCCATCTCCACCGGGTTCAGGAACGGCCCGCCGGCCTGCTCGGCCAGCGACGCGGCGCGTCCGTCCCAGAAGAAGCCGCCGGTGGGCGTGTCCTCGGCGTCGAAGTGGAAGGCGCCGTTGTCCGCCAGATAGCGGATCGACGGCGTCACCCGCGTGCCCTGCAGCGTCAGCGACGCGCCGCCGAGCTGCGCCGCCAGCGCGTTGTCCTGCGCATGTCCGACGGCCTCGACATGGCAGCTGGATCACGACTGGCGGCCCGAGGCCGACAGCGCCGTGTCGTGGAAGATGCGCTCGCCGACCGCCGCCTTCAGCGACAGCTGCTCGTCGTCACCGCCGCACGCAGCCAGCAGCAGCGCCACCACCGCCAGCCCGCCGGCACGCCAGCCACGCCCCCACCTCGCTCCCATGCGTCCACCCCAACGAAGTCTTGCCCACTTGGCATCTTATGCAAATCACAGTGATTCGCATTTGTGCGAAATCAAACGACAGCTTTGCGCAGCCCCCGGGGCGCCGTTCTCAGCCGGCAGCCGGTTCCAGGTGGCCGACGTCGGCCCAGCCGACCAGCACCAGGCCCTGGTCGGAGTGCAGCAGCCGGTTGATGCCGGCATTGGCCAGCTGCCAGCTGCGCGGCGTGTCCAGCGCCACCCGCGTCGCCTCGCGGTACAGCAGGTCGAGCACGCCGCCGTGCGTGACCAGCGCGATGTTCTGCCCCAGGTGCCGCCGCGCCAGGCGGCCCACCGTGGC
>DAORHX010000634.1:0-2376 GCA_035438245.1 Rubrivivax sp. | reverse complement strand
GCGCGGCCCAGCAGCCGGCGATCGGTCAGCGCCAGCACGCCGGGCGCAAACCGCAGGTTTTCGTCCAAGTCAACCGCCAGCACCGCCAGCACGTTCTCGTCGGCAGCCAGCTCCGCCTGCAGTTCGATGCGTACCGCGTCCGCGGGGTCGGCCAGCGGTGCGGCATCTACGGGGGAATTGGGCATGGGCAGGGAAGTGGTGCGCCGGGTCGGCGGCGGGGCGCGCGCAGCGAACGGGCGGCGAGATTCTCTCCCAAGCCCGCCGGCCGCCAGCGCCGGCCTGGCCGACGGCGGGCCTGCGATCGCGGGCAGCGATGGCGTCCGCCCGCCGACGATGGGCAAGAAGAACGATATCCAGCTGCTGCGCATCAACTACCTGCGCGGCCCCAATCTCTGGACCTATCGCTCGGCACTCGAAACCTGGCTGGACCTCGGCGAACTCGAGGAGCACCCGTCGAACACGCTGCCCGGGCTGAACGAGCGGCTGTGCGCCTGGCTGCCGGCGCTGACCGAGCACCACTGCGGCGTCGGCGAGCGCGGCGGCTTCCTGCAGCGGCTGGAAGGGGGGACCTGGTGCGGCCACGTGCTCGAACACGTGGTGATCGAGCTGCTGAACCTGGCCGGCATGCCCACCGGCTTCGGGCAAACCCGCAGCACCAGCCGCCGCGGCGTCTACCGCATGGTGTTCCGCGCGCGCGACGAGCAGGTGGCGCGCACCGCGCTGGCCCAGGGCCACCGGCTGCTGATGTGCGCCATCAACGACGAGCCCTTCGACGTGGCCGCTGCGGTGGCCGCGGTGCGCGAGAAGCTCGACGACTGCTACCTCGGCCCGAGCACGGCGGCGATCGTCGCCGCCGCCACCGACCGGCGCATCCCGCACATCCGGCTGAACGAGGGCAACCTGGTGCAGCTGGGCCACGGCAAGCGCCAGCGCCGCATCTGGACGGCGGAGACCGACCTGACCAGCGCCATCGCCGAGGGCATCGCCAGCGAGAAGGACCTGACCAAGCGCCTGTTGCAGGCGGTGGGCGTGCCGGTGCCCGAGGGCCAGGTCGTGCACAGCGCGGCCGCGGCCTGGGACGCGGCCCAGGACATCGGCCTGCCGGTCGTCGTCAAGCCCTCGGATGCCAACCACGGGCGCGGCGTCAGCCTCGACCTGAGCGAACAGGCCGACATCGAGAAAGCCTACGGCGTGGCCGACGCCGAAGGCAGCGAAGTCATTGTCGAGCGCCACATCCGCGGCGACGAGCACCGCCTGCTGGTCGTCGGCGGCAGGGTCGTCGCGGCCGCGCGCGGCGAAAGCCTGCACCTCGTCGGCGACGGTCGCCACACCGTGGCCCAGCTGATCGACAGCCAGATCAACAGCGACCCGCGTCGCGGCGACGCCGAGGAGTTCCCGCTGGAGCCGATCCTGCTGGAGCGCGACGGCGTGGTGCGACTGCTGCTGGAGCGCCAGGGGCTGGACGGCGCGTCGGTACCCGCTGCCGGGCGGCGCGTGCTGGTGCAGCGCACCGGCAACGTGGCCATCGACTGCACCGACGACGTGCATGCCGAGGTCGCGCACGCCGCCACGCTGGCGGCGCGGGTGGTCGGGCTGGACATTGCCGGCATCGACCTGGTGGCCGAAGACATCTCCCGGCCGCTGCAGGCGCAGGGCGGCGCCATCGTCGAGGTCAACGCCGGCCCCGGCCTGTTGATGCACCTGAAGCCGGCCACCGGCGCGCCGCAGCCGGTGGGCCAGGCGATCGTCGACCACCTGTTCCCCGACGCCGAGGACAGCGGGCGCATCCCGATCGTCGGCGTCGCCGGCTCGCGCCATGGCGCGCAGATCGCGCGCCTGGTGGCCTGGGTGATGCAGCTGGGCGGGCGCCATGTCGGGCTGGCCTGCCGCGACGGCCTGTTCCTCGACCGCCGCCGCGTCGACGCCGGCGACTGCACGCACTGGCAGGCCGGCCGCCGGCTGCTGATCAACCGCAACGTCGAGGCGGCGGTGTTCGAGAACGACGCCGCCGCCATCCTGCGCGACGGCCTGCCCTACGACCGCTGCAGCGTCGGCATCGTCACCGACCTCGATGGTGCCGAGGCACTGGCCGAGTACGACGTGCACGACGCCGACCAGCTGCTGAAGGTGCTGCGCACGCAGGTCGACGTCGTGCTGTCCGACGGCGCGGCGGTGCTCAACGCGGCCGATGCGCGCGTCGCCGGCCTGGCCGCGCTGTGCGACGGCAGCGTCATCCTCTATGCGCTGGACGAACGCACGCCGGCCATCGCCGAGCAGCTGGCCGGCGGCGGCCGCGCGGTGTTCTTGCGCGAGGCGGGCTGCGTGCTCGCCGAAGGCGGCAGCGCCATGGGCTCGCTGTTTTCCCGCGGCGCCGCG
>DAORHX010000633.1:0-2383 GCA_035438245.1 Rubrivivax sp. | reverse complement strand
GACCCTGCAGCGAGCCGCGCCGCCGCAGGTCGGGCACGAACGCACCTTCGACGTTGCGCCGGCGTTGTGCCAGCCCCAGTTCGGCCTGGTGGGTGCCCGCCAGCGGGCGCTGCAGCCACTGGGCGTCGGCCTGGCAGCGCAAGCCGTGCGCCAGCCGGCGTGCCAGTTCCCAGGCCTGGTTGTAGCCGCGCTCGGCCAGCCGTTGCGGCGACAGCGGAACCGGCAGCACCCACGCCGGCAGTGCTTCGCCGTCGCGGCGGAGCGCGTCGAGCAGGCGCTGCGCCAGCGGCGCGGCGAGTTCGACGTGGCCGTTGAACTTGAAGTCGGCGATCAGCCGGTCCCACGGAAACGCATAGTCGCAGCCGACGATGCAGCGATCGAACGGTGGCGGCTCGGCCATGCATGCGCCGCAGCCGGCGGCGGCCACCGCCAGACGCAGGCCGCAGCGCGGGCAGCGCGGCACGGCCGGCGCATAGCGTGCGACACAGGCAGCGCACAGCAGCTGCCGGTCCCAGCCGCGGCACACCGCGCATTGGCTCGGCAGCCGCAGCCGGGAGGCCCATGACGGCGGCAGCGCGGGGGCTCGCATGGCTCAATATACTGCCCGCATGCCCGACGCCGCGACGTCAAGCTCCGCGCGACCGGTGCAGGCCGCGGCGCTCGCCCATATCGGGCGCCGCATGGCGCGCGCGACGCAGGCTCCGTGGCTGCATGGCGAAGTGGCGCGGCGCATGGCCGAGAGGCTGGGGCTGATCCGCCAGCAGCCGCGTCTGCTGATCGACTGGCACGCCTTCAACGGCGCGTCGCAGGCGCTGCTGCAGCAGGCCTATCCGCGCGCGCGGCGGCTGTGCGTCGAAACCGATGCCGGACTGCTGCGGCGCAGTGCCGCGTCGGCTGCGCCGCGCTGGTGGTCGCCGCGCCGCTGGAGTGCCGCGCCGCCGGTCGCGGTGGCGCCGCCGCAGCTGGAGGCAGGTGTCGCCGAGCTGCTGTGGGCCAACATGATGCTGCACCTGGCGGCCGAGCCGCTGGCGGTGATGCAGCAGTGGCAGCGCGCGCTGGCGGTCGACGGCATGCTGATGTTCTCGACACTCGGGCCCGGCTCGCTGCTCGGGCTGCGCCGCGTCTATGCGCGGCTCGGCTGGCCGGCCCCGTTCGCGCCTTTCGTCGACATGCACGACCTCGGCGACATGCTGGTGCATTGCGGCTTCGCCGGCCCGGTGATGGACCAGGAAAGCCTGACGCTGACCTGGCCCGATGCCGACGCGCTGCTGCGCGAACTGCGCACGCTGGGCGGCAACGCCGATCCTGCGCGCAGCGACGGACTGCGCACGCCACGCTGGCGACAGCGGCTGTGCGCCGAACTGCAGCAGCAGCTTCGCGGCAGCGACGGCCGGCTGCAACTGGACTTCGAACTGGTCTACGGTCATGCACTGCGCGCCGCGCCCAAGCCGCGTGTCGGCGCCGAGACCACGGTGGCGCTGGACGAGATGCGCGCGATGGTGCGCGCGGGTCGTCGCGCCCCCGGGGGCGACGAAGGGCTGCGCTAGAATCCGCGCCGTTTTCAGGGGAATAGCACTCTTCTTTGACCCTGGACAAGCCAGCCTCGATTTATCCGGCGCCGCGCGTGCGTCGATGCACACCCCGGAGCGGACGAACGAGGCCATTGGAAGCGCAACGATGATGACGATGAACTCGAGCACATGGCGCCGTCGCGCCGCCCAGGGCCTTGGCAGCGTGAGCGCGCTGCTGGCGGCGCAGGCCGCGCTGGCGGTGAACAGCCTGCCCGGCGGCCCGGCGGTCAACCAGATCAACCTGGCGCCGCCGGTGACGCGCATCGCCAGCGACATCCAGTGGCTGCACAACGTGATGCTGGTGATCTGCCTGCTGATCTTCGTCGGCGTGTTCGGCGTGATGTTCTATTCGATCCTCAAGCATCGCCGGTCGGTCGGGCACCGCGCCGCCAACTTCCACGAGAGCGTGGTCGTCGAGATCGCCTGGACCGTGGTGCCGCTGCTGATCGTCATCGGCATGGGCGCGATGGCCACGCGCACGGTCGTGGCGATGAAGGACACCAGCAATTCCGACCTGACCATCAAGGCCACCGGCTACCAGTGGAAGTGGGGCTACGACTACCTGCGCGGCGAAGGCGAGGGCATCTCCTTCCTGTCCACGCTGGACCCGCAGCAGCGCGCGCTGTCCGACGCCGGCACGCCCGAGGGCGACGACTACCTGCTGCGCGTGGACAACCCGCTGGTCGTGCCGGTGGACCGCAAGGTGCGCATCATCACCACCGCCAACGACGTCATCCATGCCTGGATGGTGCCGGCCTTCGGCGTCAAGCAGGACGCGATTCCCGGCTTCGTGCGCGACACCTGGTTCCGCG
>DAORHX010000632.1:0-2387 GCA_035438245.1 Rubrivivax sp. | reverse complement strand
CCAGCAGCGTCTGCGTGGCCATCACGTGCTCGACCTCGCTGGTGCCGATGCCGTGCGCCAGCGCGCCGAAGGCGCCGTGCGTGCTGGTGTGGCTGTCGCCGCAGACCACGGTCATACCCGGCAGCGTCGCGCCCTGCTCCGGCCCGATCACATGCACGATGCCCTGGCGCTTGTCGAGGAAGGGGAAATACGCCGCCGCGCCGAAGGCCTTGATGTTGGCGTCCAGCGTGACGATCTGCTGCTTGCTGGTCGGGTCGACGATGCCGTCGTAGCCGCGTTCCCAGCCGGTGGTCGGCGTGTTGTGGTCGGCGGTGGCGACGATCGAGCTGGTGCGCCACAGCTTGCGCCCGGCCAGCCGCAGGCCCTCGAAGGCTTGCGGGCTGGTGACCTCGTGCACCAGGTGGCGGTCGATGTAGAGGATGGCGGTGCCGTCCTCCTCGGTGTGGACGACATGGTCGTCCCACAGCTTGTCGTACAGGGTGCGTGCGCTCATGCGTCGGACCGGAGCGGGGAAACGTGCATTTTCGCGCGTTTTGCTCGGGCCGCGCCGCCGCGGGGCTTCAGGACAGCGCCGCCACCACCTCCGGCGGTGCCTGCACCAGCTCGATCAGCACCCCCTCGCCCCCGAGCGGAAACTCCTCGTTGCCCTTGGGGTGGATGAAGCAGATGTCATGGCCGGCAGCACCCTTGCGGATGCCGCCGGGAGCGAAGCGCACGCCGTTCGCCGCCATCCATTCGACTGCCCTGGGCAGATCGTCGACCCACAGCCCGACGTGGTTCAGCGGCGTGGCATGCACCGCCGGCTTCTTGGCCGCGTCCAGCGGCTGCATCAGGTCGACCTCGACCGCGTGCGCGCCCTCGCCCAGCGCGCAGATGTCCTCGTCGACGTTCTCGCGCTCGCTGACGAAGCTGCTCTTCACCTTCAGGTCGAAGACCTCCACCCACAGCTTTCGCAGCCGCCCTTTGTCGGGCCCGCCGATGGCGATCTGCTGCACGCCGAGGATGCGAAACGGTTTGCCGCTCATCGCCATGCCCCTTCAAGCGAAACGCACGATCGGCTGGTCCACCGCGAGGCTCTCGCCCTGGGCAGCCAAGACCTCGGCCACCGTGCCGTCCTGCGCCGCGGTGAGGATGTTCTCCATCTTCATCGCCTCGATGACCGCCAGCCGCTCGCCGGCCTGCACCGCCTGCCCCGGCTGCACGGCGATCTGCGCCAGCAGCCCCGGCATCGGCGACAGCAGGAACTTGCTCATGTCCACCGGCGGCTTGAAGGGCATCAGCCGCATCAGTTCCGCGGCCCGCGGGCTGAGCACCATCGCCTCGATCGCGCGGCCGTTGTGCGCGACGCGCAGCCACACGCCGTGGCGCTCGAGCTGCACGGTGAAGCTCTTGCCGTCGCAGCTGCCGGTGGCCCGGATGTCACGGAAACGCCAGTCGCTGGACAGCTCGTAGACGCGCTCGCCGACCTCCACGCGCACGCCGCCGCGCGCATGCACCTGCACCGGGCGGTAGTGATGCTTGCCGTCGTCGGCCTTGACGACGACGACGAAGCGGTCGTCGATCTGCACGCCATGGCCGGGCAACTGGCCGCTGATGCGCGCCGCACGGTGGCGGTAGGCGCGGTTCGCGGCCGCCGCGACCGCGATCAGGAAGTCCGGGTCGTCGTGCGCCCCAGCGTCGGCGCGGAAGCCGCTGGGGTAGTGCTCGGCGATGAAGCCGGTGTTGAAGTCGCCGGCGACGAACTTCGGGTGCGCGAGCAGCGCCGACTGGAACGGGATGTTGCTGGACACGCCGCGGATGACGAAGGCGTTCAGCGCCTCGCGCATCCTGGCGATCGCCTCGTCGCGGTCGCGGCCGTGCACGATCAGCTTGGCGATCATCGAGTCGTAGTACATCGGGATCTCGCCGCCTTCATAGACCCCCGTGTCCACGCGCACGCCGCCGTCCTGCGGCATCGGCGCCGCGGCTTCCATCGTCGTCGCCGGCGGCTGGTAGCGCACCAGCCGGCCGGTGGACGGCAGGAAGCTGCGCAACGGGTCCTCGGCGTTGATGCGGCACTCGATCGCCCAGCCGTCGCGCCTGACATCGGCCTGGGTGAAGCCGAGCTTCTCGCCGGCAGCGACGCGGATCATCTGCTCGACCAGGTCGAGCCCGGTGATGCATTCGGTGACCGGATGCTCGACCTGCAGCCGCGTGTTCATCTCCAGGAAGTAGAAGCTCTGGTCGGCGCCGACCACGAACTCGACGGTGCCGGCGCTCTGGTACTTCACCGCCTTGGCCAGCGCCACCGCCTGCTCGCCCATGGCCTTGCGCGTGGCCTCGCTGATGAACGGCGACGGCGCCTCCTCGATCACCTTCTGGTGGCGGCGCTGGATCGAGCACTCGCG
>DAORHX010000631.1:0-2398 GCA_035438245.1 Rubrivivax sp. | reverse complement strand
CGATGATCTTCTTCGCCGGCATCTACTACGGCGCGATGTACGGCGGCTCGACCACGTCGATCCTGCTGAACACGCCGGGCGAGGCCGGCTCGATGGTCACGGCGATGGAAGGCAACAAGATGGCCAAGCACGGGCGCGCCGGCGCCGCGCTGGCCACCGCGGCGATCGGCTCGTTCGTCGCCGGCACGATCGCCACGGTGGTGGTGACCTTCTTCGCGCCGCTGGTGGCCGAACATGCGGTGAAGCTGGGGCCGCCCGAATACTTCCTGCTGATGGTGCTGGCCTTCTGCACGATCAGCGCGGTGCTCGGCCAGAGCACGCTGCGCGGCCTGACCGCGCTGGGCGTCGGCCTGGCGCTGGGGCTGGTGGGCATCGACCAGATCTCCGGCCAGGCGCGCTACACCTTCGGCGTGCCCGAGCTGATGGACGGGCTCGAGGTGGTGCTGATCGCGGTCGGCCTGTTCGCCGTGGCCGAGGCGCTGTACTTCGTGCTCTACGAAGCGCGCACGGTGGAGACGCAGAACTCCCTGAGCAAGGTGCACATGACGCGCGACGAATGGCGCCGCTCGTGGCCGGCCTGGCTGCGTGCCACGGCGATCGGCACGCCCTTCGGCTGCATCCCGGCCGGCGGCAGCGAGATCCCGACCTTCCTCAGCTACTCGACCGAGAAGAAGCTGTCCAGGCACAAGAGCGAATTCGGCACCACCGGCGCGATCGAAGGCGTGGCCGGTCCCGAAGCGGCCAACAACGCGGCCATCACGGCCACGCTGATTCCGCTGCTGACGCTGGGCATCCCGACGTCGAACACCACCGCGATCCTGCTCGGTGCGTTCCAGAACTACGGCATCAACCCGGGGCCGCAGCTGTTCGACAACAACGCCGCGCTGGTGTGGGCGCTGATCGCGTCGCTGTACATCGGCAACGTCATGCTGCTGGTGCTGAACCTGCCGCTGGTCGGGCTGTGGGTCAAGCTGCTGAAGGTGCCCAAGGCCTACCTGTACGCCGGCATCCTGATCTTCGCCACGGTGGGCGTGTACGGCATGCGCCAGTCGGCTTTCGACCTGGTGCTGCTGTACGGCATCGGCCTGCTCGGCGTGGTCATGCGCCGCTTCAGCTTCCCCACGGCGCCGGTGGTCGTCGGCATGATCCTCGGGCCGCTGGCCGAGGCGCAGATGCGCAACGCGCTGTCGATCGGCGAGGGCCGGTGGGGCGTGTTCGTCGAGCGGCCGATGTCGATGTTCCTGCTGCTGGTGATCGTCGCCGTGCTGCTGCTGCCGCGGCTGGCGAAGCTGCGCAAGGCGCTGAAGCAGCGCTGAGGCTTTCAGGCGGCGGTGCCGGCGCGGCGGGTGTCCCAGCCCTGCAGGTGGCGCAGCGCGATGTCGCGCAGCGCGGCGATCCACTCATGCCGGTCGTTCAGGCAGGCGATGTAGTGCAGCGTTTCGCCGCCGGCGGCGACGAAGGCGGCGCGGGCTTCGCAGTCGATCTCTTCCAGCGTCTCCAGGCAGTCGGCGACGAAGCCGGGGCAGATCAGGTCGACGCGCTTGCAGCCTTCGCGCGCCAGTTGCTGCAGCGTCGGCTCGGTATAGGGTTGCAGCCATGCCGCCTTGCCGAAGCGGCTCTGGAAGGTGACGCGCATCTCGTGCGGGCCCAGGCCCAGTGCCGCGGCCAGCAGGCGCGCCGTCAGCCGGCATTGCTCGGCATAGGGGTCGCCGAGCCGCTGCGTGCGCTCGGGCACGCCGTGGAAGCTCATCACCAGCATGCGGCCGCGCCCTTCGCGCTGCCAGTGCGCGCGCACCTGGGCGGCCAGTGCGCCGACATAGCCGGCGTCGTCGGGGTACTGCTGCACGAAGCGCAGCTCCGGCAACCAGCGGGCGCGCCGGCCCCAGTGCGCCACCGCATCGAACACGCTGGCGCTGGTGGAGGCCGCATATTGCGGATACAGCGGCAGCACCAGCACGCGCGTCGCGCCCTCGGCGCGCAGCGCATCCAGCTCGGCGGCGATGGCCGGACGGCCGTAGCGCATGGCATGGCGCACCCGCACCGCATGGCCGGCGTCGCCGAGGTAGCCCTGCAACAGCGTCGCCTGCTTCGCGGTCCACACCGCCAAAGGCGAGCCATCGGCCGTCCAGATGGTCGCGTACTTGCGCGCCGACTTCGCCGGCCGCACGCGCAGGATCAGGCCGTGCAGCAGCGGCCACCACAGCACGGCGGGGATCTCGACGACACGCGGGTCGCCGAGAAACTCGGCGAGGAAGCGGCGCAGCGCCGCTGGCGTCGGTGCGTCGGGCGTGCCGAGGTTGACGAGCAGCACGCCGACGCGTGGTGTCGCGCCGTGCTCGTGCGCCGGCTCGGGCCGGAACTGCATCGGCGGCTTCAGCCCGCCGACACCAGGCCGAGC
>DAORHX010000630.1:0-2400 GCA_035438245.1 Rubrivivax sp. | reverse complement strand
GGGCTACGCGCCGGTGCGCACGATCGTGCCGACATGTTCGCCGCGCAGCGCGGCGGTCAGCCGGCCCGGCACCAGCCCGTTGACCAGCTGCACGCGCGGCAGATGCCGCGCACGCAGCATCACCTCGAGCAGCGTGCGCTCGAAGGGCAGCGTGCCCGGCTGGCGCGCGAGTTCGGCCGCGCTGG
Source organism: Rubrivivax sp. (assembly GCA_035438245.1). Taxonomy (GTDB): domain Bacteria; phylum Pseudomonadota; class Gammaproteobacteria; order Burkholderiales; family Burkholderiaceae_C; genus Rubrivivax. The sequence goes on along the minus strand of DAORHX010000630.1, from coordinate 2,215 downwards.
TCTCGCGCAGCAGCGTGGCCTGCGCGGCATCGGGGCCGTGCGGGTCGGCGCTGTAGACGCCGTCCACGTCCTCGACGATCGTCAGCCCGGCGGCGCCCAGCGCGTCGGCGAGCAGGAAGGCGCCGGTGTCGGCGCGGTGCGCCGGCAGCCGCGAGTCGGGGAACTCGTGGTGGTGATAGGGCGGGAACGCGCTGCCGACGACCGCGCGCGTCGCGCTCAGGTGGATCGCCAGCTGGTGGGCGATGGTCGGATGCTCGATGTAGGACACGCCGTCCGCGGCCAGCAGCGCCGCCAGGATGTGGCCGTTCTGCCCGGCCTCGCTGGCCGCCAGCGGCGCGAGCGAGCCGACCGGCAGCCCCAGGTCGAGCCCGACGCCGTACAGGTGGCGCGCACGGATGCCGGGGCCGGTGAGGATCAGCAGCCGGTGCTCGGGCAGCAGCCGGCGCAACTCGTCGACCAGCGGCAGGATGGCGTCGCGGCCGCGGTCCATGATCGAGCGGCCGCCGATCTTGACGACCTGCAGCCAGGGCAGCAGGCGGATCGGCCGGCCGCCGGCGACCGGCCGGGTCAGATCGCCGTCGAGCAGGGTCTGGCGCGCCAGCGGCGAGGCGACGTGCTTGATGTCGGTGGTGTTCGGCATGGCGATGGCCCCGGTGTCAGTCTGCGGTGATGAGCGTGCCGACATGCTCGCCGGCGAGCGCACGGCTCAGGTTGCCCGGCACCAGGCCGTTGACGACCTGGATCTGGCGCACGTGCCGCGCCGCGCGCAGCAGGTCGAGCACCGGGAACTCGAGCACCGAGTCGTGCAGCCCGCGCGCCTGCATCTCGGCCACCGAGATCTTCGGGATGAAGGTCGCGCCTTTCGAGGTCTTCGGGTTGGCGCTGTACAGGCCGTTCTCGTCCTTCACGTAGATCATCGCCTTGCAGCCGAACTGCTCGGCCACCAGGAAGCAGCCGGCATCGGTGCGGTACGGCGGGATCACGCCTTCGGCAGCAGGCCGCATCCACAGGCTGTACGGCGGCATGCCGGGGAAGACGACGGCATTGACCTCGGCCAGGTACAGCGGCACCGCGGCCAGGCCCGAGCCGCCGACGGTGGAGATGCCGTGCCTGGCCAGCAGCTGGCCCAGCATGGCCGCGTTCTGCTCGGCGACCGAGGCCCCGAGCTGCGTCAGCACGCCGGCCGGCAGGCCCAGGCCGGCGGCGATCGAATACAGGTGCCGCGCGCGCGTGCCGGCGCCGGTGCCGATGATCAGCTTGTGCTGCTTGCGCGCGGCGACGATCTCGTCGACCAGCGGATAGACCGCGGCGCGCCCGCGGTCGATGAGGCTTTGCCCGCCGATCTTGATCACCGTGGCGTCGGGCAGGATGCGGAAGTCCGCCGCCGCTTCGGCCGCCGCCTGCAGCTGCGGGTCGGTGAGCGAGCGCTGCATCAGCAGCGTCTCGAGTTCGGCGGTTGTCTGGGTCATGGCGTTTCCCTTCTGAGGATCAGGCGGGGCGCGTCGGCGCGGTGCAGCACACGGCCGACCACCGCCGCCGCGTCGAAGCCGTGGCGCTGGAAGATCGCCAGCACCTGCTGCAGCGACACCGCATCGCAGGCCACCAGCAGCCCACCGCTGGTCTGCGGGTCGGTGAGCAGCGCGCGGTCGTCGGCGGCGAATTCCGCCGGCAGTTCGACCTGCGCGCCGTAGCCGGCCCAGTTGCGGCCCGAGGCGCCGGTGACCATGCCCTGCGCCGCCAGTGCACGCACGCCGGGCAGCAGCGGCACCGCGGGCCAGTCGATCTGCACGTCGCAGCCGGCGCCGCGCGCCATCTCCAGCGCGTGGCCGGCCAGGCCGAAACCGGTGACGTCGGTCATCGCATGCACGCCCGGCAGGGCGGCCAGCTCCGGCCCCGGCGTGTTCAGCTTCGTCGTCGTCGCCAGCAAACGCGCGTAGCCGTCGTCGGACAGCGCGCCCTTCTTCAGCGCCGCGCTCATCACGCCGACGCCCAGCGGCTTGCCCAGCACCAGCACATCGCCGGGCTGCGCGTCGGCGTTGCGCTTCACGAGCTTCGGGTGTACCAGGCCCAGCGCCACCAGGCCGTAGATCGCTTCCACCGAATCGATGCTGTGGCCGCCGGCCACCGGGATGCCGGCCGCGCGGCACACCGACGCGCCGCCTTCGAGGATGCGGCCGATGGTCTGCGTCGACAGCACGTTGATCGGCATGCCGAC
>DAORHX010000629.1:0-2400 GCA_035438245.1 Rubrivivax sp. | reverse complement strand
GCGCAGTGAGTTATGCGGCACGACCCCGGCGCGAGCACCACAGCGCAGTCGGCCCCACGGGCCGACCGCCGCAGCATGAGCCCCTGGCGGGTGCCGCCTGTCGCGCCGCGCCGAAGCGCGACGACGTTGGCTGTTTGAATTCGGCGGCTTTGCGCCGCGAGCGGCCATCCGACTCTTTGCGATCGCGCTTGAACGCAAATGGATATCAGCCGTGCTGCAGTCCCGCGGCGGCGATGCCGGCGATGCAGATCGCCTCGTCCTCGTCACCGGTGCCGCCCGAGGCGCCGGCTGCGCCGATCACTTGGCCGGCACCATCGACGATCAGCACCGCGCCGGTCTGCGCGACGAACTTCTGCGACGACACGCTGGCCAGCGAAATGAAGAAGGCCGGCAGGTCCTTGGCGCGCTGCGCGAGCACGCGCGAGCTGACGCCCATGCCGGCGGCGGCGCCGGCCTTCGCGCTGGCGATGTCCAGCCGCAACGCGCTGGCGCCGTCCTCGCGCGCCATCGCCTTGACCTGGCCCGCAGCGTCGACGACCACCACGCCCATCGGCTTGTAGCCATGTGAGCGCGCTTCGGCGAAAGCCGCGGCGATGATTTGCTGTGCTTGGTCGAGTGTCAGTGTGCTCATGAGCGGCCCGCGTGAATGCAAGACCCGCATTCTTGCCTATCGCGCGGCACGGCCGCGATGCAGGCGCGGGGTATGCTGCGCGCCCGCATGGACCACTACCTGACGATTCACGGCCTGGTGATCGTGATCGCGCTGCTGATCTACGTCGTCACCTCGCATCTGCTGGAGCAGCGTCGCCATCCGACGGCGGCCATCGCCTGGGTGTTGTTCATCCTGCTGCTGCCCTACGTGGCGCTGCCGATCTACCTGGCGTTCGGCTCGCGCAAGCTCGCGCGGCCGCGCTCGGCACGCAGCCTGAACGTCGCGCCGCTGCCTGCGGGCGGGTCGTGGGTGCTGCAGACGCTGCATGCGCTCGGCCAGCCGGCGCCGGCCGCCTACCGCGATCTGCGCATCCACGCCGACGGCGGCGAAGCGCTGCGCGCGCTGTGGCGCAATCTGGATGCGGCGCAGCAGTCGATCGACCTGTGCACCTTCATCCTCGGCCGCGATGCGCTGGGGCGCCAGGTCATCGACAAGCTGTGCGCCAAGGCGCGCGCCGGCGTGCGCGTGCGGCTGCTGCTCGACGGCATGGGTAGCCTGATGGCCGGGCGGCCCGATCTGGGGCCCTTGCGCGCGGCGGGCGCCAGCGTGGCACTGTTCGTGCCGCCGCTGCATTCGCCGCTGAAGGGCCGCACCAACCTGCGCGACCACCGCAAGATGCTGATCACCGACGGCGCCAGCGAGTCGCGCCGCCTGTGGAGCGGCGGGCGCAACCTGGCCGCGGAGTATTTCGAAGGCGAACCCGGCAAGGCCGCCTGGCACGACCTGAGCTTCGACCTGGGCGGCCCGCTGGTGGCGCAGGCGCTGGCGCTGTTCGAGCGCGACTGGGCCTTCGCCCACACCGAGCGCGCGCCGCAGGAGATGCCGGCCGAGGACGACGGCGATGCGAGCCCGGCGCACGGCGCGCAGCTGGTGGCCTCGGGTCCGGACCAGGTCGACGACACGGTCTATGCGCTGCTGCTCAGCGCCGCCTACCAGGCGCGCCGCCACGTGGCGCTGGTGACGCCGTACTTCGTGCCCGACTCGGCGCTGTTGATGGCGCTGTGTCTGGCGGCACGGCGCGGCGTGACGGTGGAACTGCTGATCCCGGCACGATCGAACCACCGCCTGTCGGACATCGCGCGCGGCCGGGCGCTGCGTGCGCTGGCCCAGGCCGGCGCACGCATCTGGCTGGCGCCGCAGATGCTGCATGCCAAGCTCGCCGTCATCGACGACCAGCTGGCGCTGGCCGGCTCGGCCAACTTCGACAGCCGCAGCCTGTTCCTCAACTACGAGCTGATGGTCGCCTTCCACGAAGGCGGCGACGTGCGCGGGTTCGCCCACTGGTTCGAACGCGAGCGCCGCACGGCCTCGCCCTATGTGGCGCGGCGGCCGGGACTGGCACGCGACGTCGCCGAGGGCATGGTGCTGTGGGTCGGCTTCCAGCTCTGAGCTTCAGCGCCGCACCATCTTGCGCAGCAGGTCCTGCAGCGCCGCGTCCAGGTCGGTGCAGCGGCCGCTGTGCACCGCCGAGACCTGCACGCTGGTGCTGCGCGGCGCCACCAGCCAGTGGAAGCGCTCGCGTGCCGACAGCTTGCCCAGCGCGCCGGCCGCGGGTCCGCCGGCACACACCGCCTCGATGCCGGCCAGCGCCGCGCGGATCGGCTCCAGCTCCACGTCCGGCGCCAGGCAGCGCAGCACGGCCTCGTCCAGCTCGAAGCGGGCGCGCAGGTAGCCGCTGGCCGGGCAGG
>DAORHX010000628.1:0-2401 GCA_035438245.1 Rubrivivax sp. | reverse complement strand
GCCGAACCGAAGCTTCGCGGCCTGCCCTGCGCCGGCTTCGCCCCGCACAGGCCGCCCCTACAGCGGACCGTGAGTTCCGGCCATGGCGCCGAGCTCCGCCGCAGGGTGCTTGGCGCCATCGGCACCGGCTTCAGGCAGTGTTCAGGAAGTCCTCGAGCGCGTGCGCCAGCGCCTCGGGCTGGTCGTGGTGCAGCATGTGGCCGGCCGGCGACAGCCGCAGCCTGCGCACCGACGGCACCGCAGCGAGGCGCTGCTCGAACTGCTCACGCGTGTAGCGGCCACCGTACCAGCCGTCGAACTCGCGGCCGTCGCCTTCCACCCACAACAGCGGCGCGCTGATGCCCTGCCAGGTGGCGATGGTGTCCTCGGCGCGCGCCAGCACCGGGTTGACGCGCTTGTGCGCCGGGTCACCCAGGATGCGCCAGCGACCGTCGGCTGGCCGCGCCCAGTGCGTCGCCAGCCACGCCGCCTTGTCGGCCTTCAGCAGCGGGTTGGTCTTCATCAGCCGCGCCGCCACCTCGTCCAGGCTGCCGTAGTCGCGCAGCGTCTGCGGCTGCTTCAGCTCGTCCAGCCATTGCCGAAGACGCTTCGGCGCGTGCTCCGGCTTGGTCTGCGGCATGCCGAAGCCTTCCAGGTTGACCAGGCGGCGGATGCGCTGCGGGCGCACGCCGGCATAGGTCATGACGATGTTGCCGCCCATGCTGTGGCCGACCAGGTCGACCGGCGCTTCAGGCGACAGCTGGTCGACCAACGCATCCAGGTCGCCCAGGTAGTCGGCGAACCAGTAGCAGTCGCCGGGGTTCGACTCGGTGAGCCCGAAACCGCGCCAGTCGGGGGCGACGACGTAACGCTCTTGCGCCAGCGCGTCGACCGCGAACTGGAACGACGCGCCGACGTCCATCCAGCCGTGCATCAGCAGCAGCAGCGGGCATTCGGGGCGGGCCAGCGAAGCCTCGCCCCAGACGTTCAGATGGTGGTTCAGGCCGCGCAGCCTGACGAAGCGGTGGTCGGCGCGGCGTCGCGGGACGTAGGGGCTTGGCATGCCGCACTATAGGGGGCATGCGGCGTGCGCCGCGCGGCGCGCGTCAGCTCAGCGCCAGCGTCATCAACTTCTCGGGCGCCACGCGTGCCGACACCGTGCTCTCGCCGACGACGCCGGCAATCGCGAAGCCGTGCTTGCTGGTGTCGCGCGGCACCGGCTCGGCCAGCGCCGCGCCGCTGGGCGTGGTCAGCGCCGCCACCATCGGCGTGACGACGCTCGAGCCGCGCTTGACGACCACGGCCGTCTCGCCGGACACCAGCTTGACGAAGCACCCCGGCGGGTAGACGCCGAATTCCTTGACCAGCGCGGCGGTCATCGAGTTGCCCGGGTCGTACATGAACATCGCGCGGCCGGCGCGGTCGGCGGCCATCGCGCTGCGTGTCGTGCGCGGGCTCAGCTTGGCGGTGTAGATGTCGGCGCGGCGCACCAGCGCGGCAAAGTCGTTGACCTCGTGCCGGCCGGCCGGATAGCCGCTGCCGTCGGGTGCCACGTGATGGTCGGCCACGCCGTCGAGCCATTCGCGGTCGGTGATGCCGGCCAGCTCGAGCATCTCGACGCTGCGCTGCGGGTGCGACAGGATTGCCTCGCGCTGCTCGGTCGTCGGCGGCGTGCGCTGCTCGGCCAGCTGCCCCTGCAGCTCGAGCATCGACACGTTCATCGTCAGCGCCACCTTGAACACCTTGTGCACGCTGGCGGCGTCCCAGCCCAGCCGCTGCGCCACCAGGAAGGCGGTGATGGCGGTGTGCACCGAATGGTTGATGCCGTACTGCGTGTGCTTGCAGCCTTCATGACGCAGCACCTGGAAGATCGCCAGGTCCGAGTCGCGTTCGATCAGCGCCTGCACCGGCGCGCTGACGTCTTCCAGCGCCTGGCCGAAGCCTTGCTGCGTGCACGCTTGCAGCGCCTGGCCGACGCGGTCCATGCACTCGGTCCACAACTTCGGCAACTGTTCCGGCGGCGCGGCCTTGATCTGCTCCTGCGGGCCGCGCAGCTCGGCGATGTCGACCAGCGCGCCGCGCGTGAACAGTGCCTCCATCTGGTCGTGCGTGTCCACCACGTGGCCGCGCGCCAGTAACAGCGTGTGATCGGCGTTACGGACGTTGAACGGCAGGGGCTTGCCGACGGTGACGCGGTGCTTGACGGTGGCGAGTTGCGAGAATTGCATGGTGGCTGCTGCAATAGGTTGGCGAGGCGGCCGTGGGCCGCGCAGGCCCAGGTTGCCCCCTTTTTCGGCGCCGCGCCGCGCGACTTGAGCGACGTCAATCTGCGGACGACTACCCCGAAGGCGATGCAATCGCGCAGCCGCTTGCGGCGCAAAGCGGAATTTCAGAAGTCCGCTGTCCGTGTGAAGAGCCGGCG
>DAORHX010000627.1:0-2406 GCA_035438245.1 Rubrivivax sp. | reverse complement strand
CCCAGCGTGTAGAGCAGCGCGCCGCCGACCATCAGCCGGCGCATGCCCAGCCGCGCCGCCCACGCGCCGGCGATCGGCTGCAGCACGCCCCAGGCCAGGTTCTGCACCGCGATGGCCAGCGTGAAGTCGCCCACCGAGATGCCGGTGTCGCGCGTCAGCGGCGGCATGAACAGCCCCAGGCTCTGGCGCAACCCCATCGCCAGGCTGAGCATCGCCGAGGCGCCGATCAGGACGGGCAGCGACGGGCGCAAGGCACGCAAGGTCGACATGTGAGCGAGCGCCTACGCCGGGCGCAGATAACGATCGGCCAGCGTCTGCAGCGCCGCCGGGCTCAGTTTCAGGCGGGTGCGCAGGTAGCGGTCGATGCCGCCGTGGTCGCTGTCCACCGCCTGCAGCGCGGCGTCCAGGAAGGCCGGCTGCACGCGCCACAGCACGGCCAGCACCTCGGGCGACAGCAGGCCCTGGGCCAGCGGCGGCTGCTGGAACACGCGGTTGGTGATCAGGTAGTCCTGCTGCACCAGCGCCCGCGGCACGCCCAGCGCCAGCAGGATCAGCGCCGCGGCGAAGCCGGTGCGGTCCTTGCCGGCCGTGCAGTGGAACACCAGCGGCGCCTCGGCTTCGAGCAGGTGCTCGAACAGCGCGGCGAAGCGGTGCGCCTGGTCGTTGACCAGCGCGCGGTACAGGTCGGCCATCAGCCCGGCGGCGCGCTCCGGTGTCAGGCCGTGCCCATCGGCGACCAGGTCATGCATGCGCTGCACCACGGTCGGCTCGATCGCCAGTGAGTGCTGGCTCACGCCAGGCAGCTGGTAACCGGCCGCGGCGCGCTCGGCCACGCCGCGAAAGTCGAAGGCCTGCGCCAGGCCCAGGGCGGCCAGCTGCGCCTTGTCGGCCGCGGTCAGTCCGCCCAGGTGGTCGGAGCGGAACAGCCGCCGCCAGCGCAGCGGCCGGCCGCCGTGGCCGGGGTAGCCGCCGAGGTCGCGGAAGTTGCTGGCGCCCTGCAGCGGCCAGACGCGGTCGGGGTGGTCGGGCATGGCCGTGCCGGGCTTGCTCAGGCCTTCGGCGCTGCGTGCTGCAGCATCTGCTCCAGTTCCAGCCCGGTCAGGCGGCGCGCGCCGCGCGCCAGATAGAACATCACGCCGCCCATCATCAGCATCGACGGGATGGCGATGACCGGGTAGCTGAGCAGCGTCATGCGCCCCAGCTCGGCATTGAAGGCCTCGCTGCCGGCGGGGCTGGTGACCATCCAGCGCGCGAGCAGGTAGTTCATCACCGACGAGAACAGGAAGGTGCCGGCGAGCATCAGCGTGGCGTTGAGCAGCCGCACCTCGAACGCCGCTTCGGTGCCGCGCGCGCGCAGCGCCTGCTGCACACGATCGACGTCGAACAGCGTGCGGTTGAACACCAGCACGCGCACCAGCGGGTAGCGGGTGCGCGCGGAGATCAGCACCGCCAGCCCGATCGCGCCGGGCACCGCCGCCTCCTTCACCGCCAGCCACTGCGCGTCGAGCGCGAGCAGGCCGATGCCGCCAGTGAGCAGCGTGCTGACGACGCCGATGGTCGCCATCAGGTTCAGCTTGCGCTGGCGGGCGAGCTCCCAGCCGCCATAGGCCAGCGGGAAGGCCAGCGCCAGCAGCAGCGCGCGCAGCGGCCCCAGGCGGCTGGCGCTGCTCAGCTGCATCAGCACCAGCGCCGGAATGGCGATGGTGACGATCAGCTCCAGCCACGGGCTGGGCCTGGACGCCGGCTGCTGCTGCACTGCGGCAATCAGTCGACCAGGCGCACTTCGACGCGCCGCGCCTCCTCGGGCGGCCCGCCGAGCGCGGTCTGCTCGGGCTTGCGCAGCTGCACGCGGCCGGCGTCGGCCCCTTGCCCGATGAGGGCGATGCGCACGGCGATCGCACGCTGCTTGGCCAGTTCGGCGTTGTGCGCGGCGTCGCCGCTCGGGTCGTGGAAGCCGGCGATCACCAGCTTCTTGGCCGGCGCATCGGCCAGCGCCTGCACCGCCGCGGCCAGGGCGGCCGGCGCGTCGGCCTGCAGCACGGCCTGGTCGAGCGCGAAGAACACGCGCACGACGATGACGCCGGCCAGCGGCACGTCGAGCATCGTGTCGGCAGCGGCCACCGGCTTGACGGCCTGCTTGTTCATCGTGCGCAGCGCCAGCCCGCCGATCAGCCCGAACAGCAGCAGCGTGATGATGCCCAGCACCACCCACAGTCCGACCTTGGCACCTTCGTCTTGTTCGTCCATCGTTGTCATCGGGCCCGAGTGCCCGCTCCTCGTCAGTTCGACCCGCGATTTTGCCAGCCGGCAGCTGCCTGCAGGCTGACGCCGTGGCGCCCGAGCTGCGGCCCGAGCGGCCACCAGCGCTGCGGCGCGGCCGGGTCGTCGAGCTCGGCCTCGGCGTCG
>DAORHX010000626.1:0-2406 GCA_035438245.1 Rubrivivax sp. | reverse complement strand
GTGCTGGCGATGGTCGCGGTCGGGCTGTGGGGCGCGCAGCTCGGCGTGCCGGCGCTGTGGCTGCTGGGCGCGCTGGTCACGCTCGACCGGCCGTTGCCATCGTGGACACTGACCGCGATCGCCGCGGCGCTGGGCCTGCTGCTCGGCGCTGCCAACGGCCAGGCGATGGCGCAGGCCGGCGCCGGTGCGCGCGGCATACTTGGCAGCGTCGCCGCGCTGTTCGTGGCCAGCACTTTGGTCGCCGCCGCGGCGGTCGCCTGGCAGGGCGGCTGGCTGCGTTTGGCTTGGCGCGTGGCCGGCAGTTGGCTCGCGGCCAGCGGGCTGTTGTTGCTGGGCTGGTCCGTGCGTGGCGGCTGAGGGGGCAGCCGGCTGCGACCCACCGACACCAACCCCTTGCAGGAGACCGATGATGATGGTGATGAAGCACAGCACCCGTGGCGGCCTGACGGCCGCGCTCGCCGCCGCGGCCTTGGCCGCACCGGCGCACGCCCAGTCCGGCGACGACTGGCGCTTCGGCCTGGCGATCTACGGCTGGTTCCCGGCGATCGACGGCCAGGCCAGCGTGCCGGTACAGACCGGCGGCGCCACCATCGACGCCAGCATGGGCGACGTGGTCGACGCGCTGAAGTTCGCCTTCATGGGCTCGTTCGAGGCGCGCAAGGGCCGCTGGGGCTTGTTCACCGACCTCGTCTACGCCGACTTCGGCGCCGGCAAGCAGGGCGACAGGGACTTCACGCTCGGCGGCAACCGACTGCCGGCGGGCGTCAGCGCCGACCTGAACCTGGACATCAAGTCGTGGATCTGGACCTTCACCGGCCTGTACAACCTGCACGACACCCCGGACGCCACCGCCGACCTGCTGTTCGGCGGCCGCTACATCGACCTGGAAAATGCGCTGAGCTGGAGCTTCAACGGCGACATCTCGAACTTGCCGCTGCCCGGGCGCAGCGGCTCGGGCACGGCCGACGTCAACAACTGGGACGCCATCGTCGGCGTCAAGGGACAGTTCCACTTCGGCGCCGACCGCCGCTGGTACCTGCCGTACTACGCCGATGTCGGCGCAGGTGAATCGAAGCTCACCTGGCAGGTGATGGGCGGCATCGGCTACCGCTTCGACTGGGGCTCGCTGATCGCCTCGTGGCGCTACCTGGACTACGACTTCAAGTCGTCTGCGCACGTGCAGGACCTGAGCTTCAGCGGCCCGCTGGTCGGCGTGGTGTTCCGGTTCTGAGCGGCGCGGCGTATTGCCGAGCTGGGCTCGTGGTGCCCGGCAGGGCATGACATGGGTCTGGCAGCGGCTCGATCGGCCAGCGCGCACCCGCTACCATACAAGCCATACCCGGAATATGGGCAACCCATATGAAGACCACCATCGAACTCCCCGACGACCTGCTCGAGCGCAGCAAGGCGGTGGCGCGGCGCGAGAACTCCACGCTCAAGGCACTGATCGAGGAAGGCCTGCGTCTGGCGCTTCGAGCGCGCACTCGCAAGCGTGCCGCGCCGTTTGCAGTGCAGCCTTTCCAGGGTGACGGCTTGTCGCCGGAGTTCGCCGCAGGCGGCTGGGAGAAGATTCGCGACGAGATCTACCGTGATCGCGGTTGACACGAACATCCTGGTCTATGCGCACCGCACAGACTCGGCTTTCCACGACCGTGCACGATCGGCGCTCGAGTCGCTCGCCGCCGGAGCCCGGTCGTGGGCCATCCCCTGGCCTTGCGCGCACGAGTTCTTCGCCATCGTGACGCATCCCCGCATCTACAAGACCGCCACGCCGCCCGAAACGGCGTTCGCCCAACTGCGCGCGATGCATGGGCTTGCCAACCTCGCGTTCATCGCCGAAGCCGACGATCACCTCGAGCAGCTCGAGCCGCTGGCGCTGGGCGCCAAGGTTCACGGTGGGGCGATCCACGACGCGCGTATCGCCGCGATCTGCCTTTCGAACGGCGTGGCCGAACTGTGGTCGGCCGACCGCGACTTCACCCGATTTCCGGCGCTGACGGTTCGCAATCCCCTGGTGGGTTGAGCGCGCGTCGAGATCGCCGGTCGTGCAGCCCGACGCGCCGGGGGTGCGGCATCACGCTTCACAAGGCGGGCGCAGATGCCGGTGCACGCCGGCTGGCAAAGCGGCTGCGCTCAGGACGCCAGCCCTTGCAGTTCGCGGTACGTCTGCTCCAGCGCCGCCAGTTCGGCCGCGTAGTCGAACTCCGCATCCTCGCGTTCCTTGACCAGTTCCAGCACTTCGAAGGCGAGCCCGTCCGCGCCGCTGCGCTGCCACGCGGCCTGCAGCACGCGGTCGGCATGCCGGCCCATGCGCAGCTCGAAGCGGGCGCGGTTCAGCGCCGCGTGCACGTTGCGGCTCGCGCCGAGCAGCCGGTGGCCGCTGGCGCGGTCGCGGATGGCGTAGAG
>DAORHX010000625.1:0-2409 GCA_035438245.1 Rubrivivax sp. | reverse complement strand
GCACGCTCGCGCTGGCGCGCCAGCGACTGCTCGGCCACGCCGAAGCGGCGCCGGCGGCGCTCGAAGGGCAGCTCGATGGCGTGCATCAGCACCAGCGTCGCATCGGGCGCGATGCGGTCGGCCGCGTGCACTGCGGCCAGGCTCCAGGGCGAGAAGTCCACCGGCACCAGCACGCGGCGGTACGGCCCGCGCACCGGCTGGCGCACCATCAGCACCGGCCGCTTGGTGAAGCGGGTGATGCGCTCGGCCATGGTGCCGATGACCACGCCGCGCGCGGCCCCGCTGCCGCGCGCGCCGGTGACGAGCAGCGCGGCGTCCAGCCGTTCGGCCAGGCCGACGACCTCCGACAGCGGATGGCCCGCCGCCAGGTGCTCGGCCACGCGCGCGCCCTGGCGCTGCTGCAGCTCGGTGGCCAGCGCATGCAGCCGCGCGCGGGCGTCGTCCTCGATGGCTTGCGCATCGGCGGCATCGGCCGCGTCGCCGCTGCGGCGCAGCGCGTCGAGCTCACTCGACGCCAACGCATGCATCAGCGTCAGCTGCGCGCCGTGCGTGCGCGCCAGCAGCGCGGCGCGCTCGCAGGCGTCGCGCGACGCGGCCGACAGGTCGGTGGCGGCAACGATGTTCGTCAGGCTGCTCATCGGGTGCTCTCCCAGGCGGGCCGGCCAGCGTGCGTGCGGTCGACCCCGGCCGATCGAAAAAATGTAGCCGATGCGCGCGACGGCGCACGACGCAGAATCGGCACCACCAACATCCGGGCGAGGGCGACATGGCATTCAGCGAACTGGAACGCGGGCAGCACGAGCGCGACATCGAGAAGTTCATGGAACGCCGCCGGCCGCCGCCCGAGATCCGGCCGCAGCTGGACCTGGGCTTCCGCATCGAAGGCCAGAGCGTCGAGCTGTTCGAGATCCGTCCCGACTGGCAGGACAGCAGCAAGACGATGGAGTCCCCGGTGGCGAAGACGACCTTCGTGCGCTCGCAGAACCGCTGGAAGATCTACTGGATGCGCAGGGATCTCAAATGGCACGGCTACGAGCCGGCGCCCGACGTGCGCACGCTCGAAGCCTTTCTGCGTGTGGTCGACCGCGATGACTACGGCTGCTTCTTCGGCTGAAGCCACCGCCTCGGCCTACGACCTGATTGCCGAGCGCTGGCTCGACCGGAACTTCGGCCGCCAGGACGGCGTGGCGCAGCACGCGCGGGCGCTGGCGTTCCTGGACGACGCGGCGGCGGGCTGGGCGCTGAACGTCGGCTGCGGCTGCAACACACGCTTCAACGCGCTGCTGCGCGGGCGCGGCCTGGCGCTGGAGGGCATCGACGTCTCCGGGCGCATGCTCGCGCTGGCGCGCGTTGCCGATCCCGATGTCGTGCTGCACCAGGCCGACGTCTGCAACTGGCCGCCGCCGCGCCGCTACCGCTTCATCTCGGCCTGGGACAGCATCTGGCATGTGCGCCTGGACCGGCAGCGCGCGCTGCTGCGCGGGCTGATGGCGACGCTGGAGCCCCGCGGCGTGTTCGTGTTCTCGGCGGGCGGGCTCGACGCGGCGGGCGAACACTGCGACGATGCGATGGGCCCCGAGGTCTACTACGCCACGCTCGGCATCCCCGGCCTGCTGGAGGTCATCAGGGAGTCAGGTTGCGTCTGCCGGCACCTCGAATTCGACCAGTGGCCGCAGAATCACCTGGTGCTCATCGTGCAGCGCGGCGCCTGAACGCCTCACAGCGGCGACGACAGCTTCAGCCCGACGATGCCGGCGACGATCAGCCCCAGGCTGATGATCCGCCCGGCACTGGCCGGCTCGCCGAGCAGCACGATGCCCAGGATGGCGGTGCCCACCGCGCCCACGCCCACCCACACCGCGTACGAGGTGCCCACCGGCAGCGACTTCATCGCCAGGCCGAGCAGGCCCAGGCTGATGAACATCGCCGCCACCGTGCCCACCGTAGGCCACAGCCGCGTGAAGCCGTCGGTGTACTTCAGGCCGATGGCCCAGCCGACTTCGAACAGACCCGCCAGAACCAGCAGCAACCAGGCCATGCGCACCCCCGAGGTATCCACAGAGGCCTGCATTGTGGGCGGCTCGCCGCAGCCTGGCCTTGCTCGGTCTGGCGCTGCGGCTGGCCTGTCGCCGGCCGGCAGCCTCAGCCGGGCTGGCGGTCGAGCAGCCGCTCGCGGAAGGCGCGCGGCGACAGGCCTTCGACGCGACTGAAGACGCGGCTGAAGTAGGCCGGGTCGGCGAAGCCGAGCGTGTAGGCGATGCTCGTCACCGGCAGGCTGGTGTAGGCCAGCTGGCGCCGCGCCTCGCGCATCAGCCGTGCCTCGATCAGCCGCGACGCCGGCTGCCCGGTGGCGGCGCGCAGCACGCGGCTCAGGTGCGTGGGCGTGACCGCCAGCGCACGCGCACAGTC
>DAORHX010000624.1:0-2411 GCA_035438245.1 Rubrivivax sp. | reverse complement strand
AGACGTTCACGATCACCTGCGTGCCCGAGGCGTCCGGCACCGAGGCGCCGCACACCGATGGCCCGCCGGGCGTCGGCCTGCGCATGCCGTCGCTGGCCGGCGAGCTGCTGCGCGCGGACGAGACCGGCAACGTCTATTTCCAGGTGCGGGACACGCGCGGCGCGCTCGTCGCCGGCGACGAAGGGCTGCCGCGGCCCGCCGACGACGGCGCGCAGGTCGGCGAGCTGCGCTTTCGCGACGCGTCGATGCGCGACGAGCCGGTGCGCGTGGCCTACATGCGCGTCGCCCCGCCCGGCGCCGACGGCGAGCACGCGCTGCTGGTGCAGGTGGCCGAGACGCGCGAGAAGCGCACGCGGCTGGCCAACGACATCATCAAGGGCGTGATCCTGCCGCAGTTCGTGATCCTGCCGCTGGCGGTGGTGCTGGTGTGGTTCGCGCTGACGCGCGGGATCAAGCCGCTGGCGCGGCTGCAGCAGCGCATCCGCCGGCGCGAAAGCAGCGACCTGAGCCCGATCGACGCGCGCGGCGTGCCCGACGAGGTGGCGCCGCTGGTGCGCGCGATCAACGATCTGCTGGCCCGGCTCGACCAGTCGATCAGCACGCAGAAGCAGTTCCTGGCCGACGCCGCGCACCAGCTGAAGACGCCGCTGGCCGGTCTGCGCATGCAGGCCGAGCTGGCCGGGCGCGAGATCGACGCCGGCGCCAGCGACGCCGCGTCGTTGAAGCGCTCGCTGCAGCAGATCGCCTCGTCCAGCCAGCGCGCCGCGCACATGGTGAACCAGCTGCTGGCGATGGCGCGTGCCGAAGACCGCGAGCAGGCGCTGCGCAAGCAGGACCTGAACCTCGCCGAGGTGGTGCGCGACACGGTGCGCGACTTCGTGCCGAAGGCGATGGAAAAGCGCATCGACCTCGGCTACGAGGGTCCGCAGGACGCCGACGGCGTGCTGCTGCACGGCCAGCCGGTGCTGGTGCGCGAGATGGTGCGCAACCTGGTCGACAACGCGCTGCAGTACACGCCGGCCGGCGGCACCGTCACCGCGCGGGTCGTCGCCGAACCCTTCGGCCGGGTGGTGGTGCTGCAGGTCGAGGACAACGGCCCCGGCATCGCCGAAGCCGAGCGCGAGCTGGTGTTCCAGCCCTTCTACCGGCCTGCGGACACGGTGGTCGAAGGCAGCGGCCTCGGGCTGGCCATCGTGCGCGAGGCTGCCGAGCAGCATGGCGCGACGATCTCGGTCGACGACGCCCTGCCGCGCGCGCTGGCTGCGGTCGGCGGCAGCGGGCCGGGCACCTTGATCACCGTGCGATTCCCGTTGCGCGCAGCGTAGCGGCGTGTGCGGCCGACGCGGGCCGCATCGGGCGAGCCCGGCACAGATGTGAACTGCGGTTCGGATCGCGAGGCGCGCCGTCGACATGCTTTACACCCTCTGACCCCCCGTGACTGCGGGGGCTCTGGTTTTATCTCATTGAATCAATAGCTTAGCGAGCTGTTCCGAGCTGGCCCGGATCGTGCCTTCCCTGTCGCAAGGTGGTCGTCGTGGTCACCGTGAAACCTGAAAGGAAACTCATGAAACTCAAACAAGCGCTGGGTGCGGTCGCAGTACTGGCCCTGGCTTCGACGGCGCAAGCCGCCGGCTTCGTCAACGGTGGCTTCGAGGACGGCGATACCAACGGCTGGACCGTCGGCAACGGCAATCGCAGCAGTCAGTCGCTGAACAACATCGACCCGAACGCCTACCTGAACAGCAATACCGGCCGCTCGGCGATCGTCGGTGCCGGCGCCACCGACGCGGTCGGCAACCTGATGGCCGGCGGCAGCCGCGTCTACAGCGGCAACTACGCCTACCGCGTCGAGGACGCCGACGGTACCGGCGGGCGGCTGTCGGTGATCAGCCAGACCGTGACCAACTACACCGAACAGAACATCTTCTTCGCCTGGCTGGCCGTTCTGGACAACGGCGGCCACGCCGAGCAGGCGTCGGCGGCGATGATCATCCGCCTGACCGACAAGAGCGACCTGACCGGCGGCGCCAATGGCACGCAACTGATCTCGCGCATCTACAACGCCGGCACGGGCGGTGGCGGCGTCGACGCTCGGTTCGCCACGCAGGCCAGCACCGGCTACTTCTACACGCCGCAATGGCAGATCGAACAGCTGGCGATCGACGGCTCGCGCTCGGGTCACACCTTTGAGTTGACGGTGCTGGCCACCGACTGCGGCCCGACGGCCCACACCGGCTACGTCTACCTCGACGGCTTCGGCGCCGCACCGCCGGCCAACGACGTGCCCGAGCCGGCCAGCCTGGCGCTGGTCGGCCTGGCACTGGCCGGTGCTGCTGCCAGCCGCCGCCGCGCGGCCAAGGCCTGAGTCCCCCGCGAATCGCGCGCTGAACGGCGCCGGTGCGGCCTGCACC
>DAORHX010000623.1:0-2414 GCA_035438245.1 Rubrivivax sp. | reverse complement strand
AGCCGCCGCGCAGCTGGCCGCGAGCTGGCGCGCGCTCGGGATCGATGCCGCGGCGACGGGCGACCTGCATGCGGCGCTGGCCGGGGCCGACATCGTCAGCTGCGCGACCGCGTCCAGCACGCCGCTGGTGTCGGGCCGGCACATGAAGGCGGGCAGCCACCTGGACCTGATCGGCAGCTTCACGCCGCAGATGCGCGAGGCCGACGACGAAGCGCTGCGCGGCGCCGCGGTCTATGTCGACACCGGCGAGGCGGCGCAGAAGAGCGGCGACCTGCTGGACGCTTTCGCCAGCGGCGCCCTGCGGCCCGCCGACCTTCGCGGCACGCTGGAACAGCTGGCGCGTGGCCAAGTGACCGGCCGCCGCGCCGACGACGAGCGCACGGTGTTCAAGTCGGTCGGCAGCGCGCTCGAGGACCTGGCGGCGGCGATGCTGGTGCTCGAAACGAGCTGATACGGGCGCCGCGATGCGGCGCGAGCGCATACAGTAGCCGCCTGTCCCCACCCGCGAAAGGCGTTTCATGAACCTCGTCCGCTCTGCCGCGCTGTGCGGCTTGCTCGCCACGACGCTGTATGCGGCCGCGCAGACCGCGCCGCCGAAGTTCCCCGACGCGCAAGCCAGCGACCCGGTCACGCTGGGCTGGATGATGGGGTTCCCGCCGCCGCCGGACCGCATCATCCGCACCAGTGACGGCAGCAGCTACCGCTTCCCGCAGCTGCGCTGGACCTTCTCGAACTACCGCCGCTTGGGGCCGACGAGCAATGTGTCGCGCGGCTTGGCCGCTCCGCTGCCGCTGCCGCGTGCCGAGCGCGACGACCTCGACGCCGTGAGCTTCAAGGTGCTGGGCACGGACCAGACCATGACCTGGGCGCAGTCGTTCGGGGCCAACTACACCGACGGCATCGTCGTGCTGCACAAGGGGCGCGTCGTCTACGAACGCTACTTCGGCGCGCTGCGGCCCGACGGGCAGCACATCGCGCAGTCGGTCACCAAGTCCTTCTTCGGCACCATCGGCGCGATGCTCATCGCCGAGGGCAAGCTCGAGGCCAACGCGCCGGCCGCCAAGTACGTGCCCGAGTTGAAGGACACGGCTTTCGGCGATGCCACGGTGCAGCAGCTGCTGGACATGACCACCGGGCTGCAGTACAGCGAGAACTACGCCGACCCGAAGGCGGAGATCTGGAGCCATGTGCGCGCCGGGGGCCTGCTGCCCAGCCCGCCCGGCTGGACCGGGCCGAAGACCTTCTACGAGTTCCTGCTCACGGTGAAGAAGGACGGCCACCACGGCGAAGCCTTCGCCTACAAGACCGTGAACACCGACGCGTTGGGCTGGGTGATCGCGCGCGCCACCGGCAAGTCGGTAGGCGAGAACCTGCAGGAGCGCATCTGGAGCAAGCTCGGCGCCGAGCAGGACGCCTACTTCGCGATCGACAGCGTCGGCACCGAGTTCGCCGGCGGCGGCCTGAGCACCGGGCTGCGCGACCTGGCGCGCTTCGGCGAGATGATGCGCAACGACGGCCGCGTCAACGGCCAGCAGGTGGTGCCGAAAGCGGTGGTCGACGACATCCGCCGCGGCGGCGACAAGGCGCGCTTCGCCAAGGCCGGCTATGCGCTGCTGCCCGGCTGGAGCTACCGCGACATGTGGTGGGTGACGCACAACGACCACGGCGCGTACACCGCGCGCGGCGTGCACGGCCAGGTGATCTGGATCGACCCGAAGGCCGAGATGGTGATCGCGCGCTATGCGTCGCACCCGCTGGCCGGCAACGCCAACCTCGATCCGACGTCGCTGCCGGCCTACCACGCGCTGGCCCTGCACCTGATGGCCAACCCGCGCTGAAGCCGCGTCAGCGCGAGCCGAACATCATCTGCCGCGCCAGGCGCGACTTCAGCGGCCCCGCCGCCTGCAGCGCCGCCAGCCCCAGGCCGCGCGCGGCCGCCAGCCCCGGCAGCTGCCAGGTGAAACTGCGCGCCAGGAAGTCGGTGGCGGCGATCATGCTCCAGCGGTCGGCGGCACGCGCCCATTCGACGCGCTTCAGCGCGGTGTCGACGTCGGCCGCATGGCGCAGCACCTGCACCAGCTCGAAGGCATCGCGCAAGCCCAGGTTCAGGCCCTGGCCGGCCACCGGGTGCAGCGTCTGCGCGGCATTGCCGATGCGCACGCTGCGGCCGTCGACCAGCGTGCGCTCGGCATTCAGGCCGAGGGGGAAGCGCTTCAGCGGCGAGACGGCACGCAAGCTGCCTACCGCCGCGGGGAAGATGGTGTTGAGCACGGCCAGGCGCTGCGCATCGTCGAGCCCCGCCACAGGATCGTCGTCGGTGCCCACGCACCACACGAGCGACGCGCGCTGGCCCGTCAGCGGCAGCAGCGCGGCCGGGCCGTGACCCTTCAGGAATACCTGGCTGATGCTCGTGA
>DAORHX010000622.1:0-2429 GCA_035438245.1 Rubrivivax sp. | reverse complement strand
CACGCCCCATGCCGACGATGCGCGGCAGCCGCACCGCGCCGCCGTCGATCAGCGGCACGCCCAAGCGCCGGCAGAACACGCCGAAGGTGGCGCCGCGCGCGGCCACGCGCAGGTCGCACATCAGCGCCAGTTCCAGGCCGCCGGCGACCGCGTGGCCCTCGACCGCGGCGATCACCGGCTTGGCGAAGGCCATGCGCGTCGGCCCCATCGGCCCCGGCGCACTGCCGCTGGGCTCGACCGCGTTGCGCAGCGTCGGGTCGCCGAGCGCCTTCAGGTCGGCGCCGGCGCAGAACTGGCCGCCGCCGCCGGTGAGCACGGCGACGCGCGCGCCGGCATCGGCTTCGAAGGCCTGGAAGGCCTGGCGCAGCGCCAGCGCGGTCGGGCCGTCGACCGCGTTGCGGCACTGCGGGCGGTGCAGCGTGATCGTCAGCACCGCGCCGTCGAGCGCGCTGTGCACGCTGCGGGTGTCCATGCGCTGCGGGGCTACGGCGGCGACGCGGCGCGCTGCAGTTCGCGGCCCATCAGCTCGTGCAGCTTGTTCACCGCCTTCAGCGGCCGCACCATCACCTTGAAGCGGTCGATGCGGCCGTCGGCGTTCCAGTGGATGATGTCGACGCCGTTGACGCTGATGCCGTCGACCACGCATTCGAACTCCAGCACCGCCGAATCGTCGCCGACCCACTGCTGCGGGTAGTGGAAGCTGTCGTTGTTCAGCACCTGCAGCGCCGCGCGCAGGTAGGCCGCGGTGATCGTGCGGCCGGCCTGTGGCGTGTGCACCACCGGCGAGACGAACACCACGTCGTCGGCCAGCAGCTGCTGCAACGCCTGCATGTCGCGGCGCTTCACGACCTGGTGCCATTGTTCGATGGGGCGGGGCATCATGGGCGTTCCTTCGGCGACGGTGCGGCTTCATCGTAGCATCGCCCTCCCTCATGACGGGAGAGCCGATGGACAGCGACGACATCGTCGAGCGTTTGAACGCGCACCCGCCCGCGGTCATCCGCACGCTCGGCGGCCGCGTGCTCGGCTACGCGCCCGAGCGCCACGAGCTGCGCATGCAGTTCCACATCGGGCTGGAGTTCTGCCACACCGTGGACATCGTGCAGGGCGGCTTCATCACCGCCATGCTCGACGCGTCGATGGCCCATGCCGTGCTCGCCGCCGAGCACGGCAAGGTGCGCGTGTCGTCGATCGACATCCAGGTCAGCTTCCTGCGCCCGGCGCGTGCGGGCGGCTTCACCGCCGTCGGCAGCATCGTCAAGTCGGGCCGCACCATCGCCTTCCTGAAGGCCGAGCTGTACGCGCACAAGGGCGAGCTCGTCGCCACCGCCACCTCGTCGGCGCACCTGACGCGCGAGCACAAGTAGGCGCCGCGGCCGCGCCGACGCGGCCGCGGGCCGCGGTCAGCGCGGCTTGATCGGGCAGGTGCCGATGCCCAGCAGCGTGTAGGCCGGGCACCAGCCGATCAGCCCGGTGACGATCGGCAGCACGCCGATCCAGCCCCACGCGCCGATCGTGCCGGCGAGCGTCAGCCCGATCAGCACCAGCCCGACGAGCACGCGCAGCACGCGGTCGATGGTTCCTTCGTTGGTCTTCATGTCTTGGCTCCTGTGCGCCGCGGCGACGGCCGCGTCATGACGGCAGTGTCGATGCGGCGCCAGGCGCCGGTCTGTGACCTGGGTCACCCAGCGCGTGCGGCGCCGGCCGACAGCGCACGCAGCGCGGCGGCATCGTGCACGTCGATGCGCTCGCGCGCCAGGCTCACCCAGCCGGCGCGCTCGAAGCGCTTGAGCAGCCGCGTGACGATCTCGCGCACCGTGCCCAGCTCGTCGGCCAGCGCCTGGTGCGTGGTCTGCACCACCGGCCCGTGGCCGAGCAGCGCCGCGGCCAGCCGCTGGTCCAGGCGCTGGAAGGCCACGGCCTCGGCCAGGCTCATCAGGTCGGCCAGCCGGTCGGCGAAGACACCGAAGACGAAACGGCGAAACGGCGGATGCGTCACCCACTGGTCGAAGACGGCCGGCGACAACAGCAGCAGCCGCGTCGGCGCGACCGCCTGGCCATGCGCCACCAGCGGTGCCTGGCCGAACAGGCAGCTGGCCGAGACCACGCACAGCTCGCCCGGGCCGACGCGGTACAGCTCGAGCAGCCGCCCCTGCGGCGAGCCGCGCGCCACGCGCACCTCGCCTTCGAGCACCAGCGGGAAGCCGCGGCACGGCGCGTGTTCCTCGAACAGCAGCGTGCCGGCCGGCACGCTCAGCTCCTGCAGCGACTGCGCCGCGTCGCGCAGCGCGTCGGGCACGTCGGCCAGCGCCGGATAGGCCTAGACCAGCCCCTCGGGCCAGCGCGCGGCGGCCATCAAGACGACGCCGCGCGCGCGCAGCGCGGCCACGGCGGCGGCGCCGTAGCCGAGCTCGGCGAGGACCTGCGGC
>DAORHX010000621.1:0-2429 GCA_035438245.1 Rubrivivax sp. | reverse complement strand
CGTGTTCGCGGTGCGCGTGCTGGGCCTGGCCGATGCGCCGCTGCCGGGCGTGGCCAGCCTGGGCGTGCGGCCGACGATCGAGCACGCCGGCCGCCAGCTGCTCGAGGTGCACTGCCTGCAGTGGCCCGAGGCGCTGGGCCGCGACGGCGCCTACGGCCGCTGCGTCAAGGTCGAACTGCTGCACAAGTTCCACGACGAGCGCAAATACCCGTCGCTCGACGCGCTGCGCGACGGCATCGCGCAGGACATCGAGGACACGCGCGCCTGGTTCGGCACGGCGCAGGCCGGCCGGTAGAATCGCCGCATGGCATCGAGCACGCACGCCGCCACCGGCCGGCAGATCACCCGCGATCGAATTTGACGCGCCCGCGCAGCCCGCCGCGGGCTGCCGCCGCTGCCGCCCTAGCCCTTCGATGTTTGCCTCGCGGCCCCACAGGCGCCGCCGCCCACCATGAATGCCGACGCCTCCCAGCCTGCCAGCAAAGACTACCGCGCCACGCTGAACCTGCCCGACACGCCCTTCCCGATGCGCGGTGACCTGCCCAAGCGCGAGCCGGGGTGGGTCAAGCAGTGGAACGAGCAGGGCCTGTACAAGCAGCTGCGCGACGTGCGCTGCAACGCGCCGAAGTTCATCCTGCACGACGGCCCGCCCTATGCCAACGGCCAGATCCACATGGGGCACGCGGTCAACAAGGTGCTGAAGGACATGATCGTCAAGGCGCGGCAACTCGCCGGCTTCGACGCGCAGTACGTGCCGGGCTGGGACTGCCACGGCCTGCCGATCGAGAACGCGATCGAGAAGGCGCACGGCCGCGGCCTGGACCGTGACCAGATGCAGGCCAGGAGCCGCGCCTATGCCACCGAGCAGATCGCCTTGCAGATGGCCGACTTCCAGCGCCTGGGCGTGCTCGGCGACTGGGAGCGCCCCTACCTGACGATGGCGCCGGCCAACGAGGCCGGCGAGATCCGCGCCTTCAAGCGCGTCATCGAACGCGGCTTCGTCTACCGCGGCCTGAAGCCGGTGTACTGGTGCTTCGACTGCGGCTCGTCGCTGGCCGAGTTCGAGATCGAATACGCCGACAAGAAGAGCCAGTCGCTGGACGTCGCCTTCCCCTGCGCCGAGCCCGACCAGCTGGCCGCCGCCTTCGGCCTGGGCGCGTTGGCCAAGGACGCGTTCGCGGTGATCTGGACGACCACCGCCTGGACCTTGCCCGCCAACCAGGCGCTGAACCTGAACCCGGCGCTGGAATACGCGCTGGTCGACACGCCGCGCGGCCTGCTGCTGCTGGCGGCCTCGCTGGTCGAGAAATGCCTGCAGCGCTACGGCCTCGAAGGCACGGTGCTGGCCACCAGCCTGGGCGAGAAGCTCGCCGGCATCCGGTTCCGCCACCCGCTGGCCGAAACGCATCCGGGCTACGACCGGCTGAGTCCGGTGTACCTGGCCGACTACGCCACGGCGGACGACGGCACCGGCATCGTGCACTCGTCGCCGGCCTACGGCCTGGACGACTTCAACTCCTGCATCGCGCACGGCCTCGCGACCGACGACATCCTGAATCCGGTGCAGGCCAACGGCAGTTACGCGGCCGACTTCCCGCTGTTCGGCGGGCTCAACATCTGGAAGGCGGTGCCGGTCATCCTCGACGCGCTGCAGTCCGCCGGCCGGCTGCTCGCCACCGAGACCATCAGCCACAGCTATCCGCACTGCTGGCGCCACAAGAGCCCGGTGATCTACCGCGCCGCCGCGCAGTGGTTCGTGCGCATGGACGAAGGCGTCGGCGTGTTCACGAAGGACAAGGCCGAGAAGACGCTGCGCCAGATGGCGCTGCAGGCCATCGAGCACACCGGCTTCTACCCGGAGAACGGCCGCGCGCGGCTGCGCGACATGATCGCCAACCGCCCCGACTGGTGCATCAGCCGCCAGCGCAGCTGGGGCGTGCCGCTGCCCTTCTTCCTGCACAAGGACACGGGCGAGCTGCATCCGCGCACGATGCAGATCCTGGACCAGGCCGCGACAATCGTCGAAGCCGGCGGCATCGAGGCCTGGAGCCGCGTCAGCGCCGAAGAGATCCTCGGGCCCGACGACGCCCGGCTCTACACCAAAAGCAGCGACATCCTCGAAGTCTGGTTCGACTCGGGCTCGACCTTCTGGCACGTGCTGCGCGGCACGCATGCGAATACCGGCAGCAGCCTCGGCCACCACGACACGGGCCCCGAGGCCGACCTGTACCTGGAAGGCCACGACCAGCACCGCGGCTGGTTCCACAGCTCGCTGCTGCTGGCCTGCGCGATCTACGGCCGCGCGCCCTACCGCGGGCTGCTGACGCACGGCTTCACGGTCGATGCCCAGGGCCGCAAGATGAGCAAGAGCCTGGGCAACGGCATCGAGCCGCAGGCGGTGAGCCAAAAGCTCGGTGCCGAGATCATCC
>DAORHX010000620.1:0-2435 GCA_035438245.1 Rubrivivax sp. | reverse complement strand
ACGCCGAAGTGGCGCTTGAAGCGCTCGCCGATCTCCGCCGGCAGCGCCTCGCCGGCCGACGACACCAGCCGCAGCGCCACCTGGTCACGCGACGGCAGCCGTGGCGACGCCAGCATGCCGGCGAACCCCGTGGGCGCACCGTAGAAGACCGTCGGCTGCGGCCGGCCCAACCAGCGCGCGAAGGTGGCCTCGGGTGTCGGCCGCTCGGCCATCAGCACGGTGGTCGCGCCCACGCTCATCGGAAAGCTCAGCGCGTTGCCCAGGCCGTAGGCGAAGAACAGCTTCGCGGCGGAGAAGCAGACATCGTCTTCGCGCAGCGCCAGCACGCGCTTGCCGTACAGCTCGGCCGTCCAGTACGGATTGGCCTGCGAATGCACGGTGCCCTTCGGGCGGCCGGTCGAGCCGGACGAATAGAGCCAGAAGCCAGGGTCGTCCGGCCCGGTCGCGGCCGGCTTGGCGAGCGGTGCGTGGCCGGCGACGAAGGCCTCGAAATCGACCTGGTCGGCCTGCAGCGGCGCCAGCGGGTGCGAGACGATGACCTTCGCCACCTCGTGGTCGGACTTCACCATGCCCGCGGCCAGCGTCGGCAGCAGCGCACCCGACACCAGTGCCGCCTGCGCGCGCGAATGTTCGAGCATGTAGGCATAGTCGTCGGCGGTGAGCAGCGTGTTCACCGCCACCGGCACGATGCCGGCATAGATCGCACCGAGGAAGGCCACCGGCCAGTCGACCCCGTCGTGCATCAGCAGCAGCACACGCTCCTCGCGCCGCAGGCCCAGCGCGCGCAGGCCCGCCGCCATGCGGCGTGCACGGTCGTCCAGTTCGCCATAGCGCAACATGCCGCGGTCGTCGATGAACGCGGGCTTGGCGGCGCGCGCCACGTTCAGCTGCAACAGATGCTGCGCGAAGTTGAAGCGTTCGCCAGGGGCGGGCAGGGCGTCTTGAACAGTCACGTGGCGTCTCCTCGAAAGCGCGGTCGCGCTTGCCTGTTCGATCGATATGAATTATTGTGCCTGTACCAACGATAAGAGCGAAGCCACTTCATGTCAAGCACGATAATGCATGGTCGGGATGCGGCGGCCGGTGTGCCCGATGCGGCCGCAGCCGTGGACGAAAGGCATCCGTTCCTGGTCGGCCTCGGCGAGCGCGTGCGTGCGTTGCGTGCACGGCGCGGCATGACACGCCGTGCGGTGGCGCTGGCGGCCGACGTCTCCGAGCGCCACCTCGCGAACCTCGAATACGGCATCGGCAACGTGTCGATGCTGGTGCTGTTGCAGGTGGCCGGCGCATTGCAGTGCTCGCTGGCCGAACTGATCGGCGACGTCACGACCCGCTCGCCCGAATGGCTGCTGCTGCGCGAGATGCTCGAGCACCGCGACGAGGCGACGCTGAAGCGCGTGCGCGTCGTCGTCGGCGAGATGCTCGGCATGGGCGGCGCCAACGAAGCCAAGGGCGCGCGCAGCCCCCGCGTTGCGCTGGTCGGCCTGCGCGGCGCCGGCAAGTCCACGCTCGGCCAGCGCCTGGCCGACGACCTGGGCTTCCCGTTCGTCGAACTGAGCCGCGAGATCGAGAAGTTCGCCGGCTGCAGCGTCAACGAGATCCAGGCGCTGTACGGGCAGAACGCCTACCGCCGCTACGAGCGCCGTGCGCTGGAGGAGGCGATCCAGATCTATCCCGAGGCGGTGATCGCCACGCCCGGCGGGCTGGTGTCCGACGCCGCCACCTTCAACCTGCTGCTCGCGCACTGCACGACGGTGTGGCTGCAGGCCGCCCCGGAAGACCACATGAAGCGTGTCGCCGCCCAGGGCGACCTGCGGCCGATGGCCGCCAGCGCCGAGGCGATGGAAGACCTGAAGGGCATCCTTGCCGGCCGTGCCGCGTTCTACTCGAAGGCCGAGTACAGGCTGGACACCAGCGCGCAGCCGCTGGAGCGCAGCTTTGCGGCGCTGCGCCACATCGTGCGCGAGGCGTTGCGCCTGCCGGCCTGAAGTCGGCATGCAGAAAAATGCACGTTCCTGTTGACACAACACAAACATGCACTATGATGCGTGTCACGCCAAGCCAGTGAACTGCCCAGGAGATCCATCGTGAACCAAGCCCCTCGCGTCGACTACCAGACCGACCCGTCCCGCTACCGGCACTGGAAGCTGAAGTTCGAAGGCCCGGTGGCCACGCTGGCCGCCGACTTCGACGAGAACGGCGGCATCGCGCCGGGCTACAAGCTCAAGCTCAACAGCTACGACCTGGGCGTGGACATCGAGCTCAACGACGCCATCAACCGCATCCGCTTCGAGCACCCCGAGGTGCGCACGGTGGTCGTCACCAGCCTGAAGGACAAGGTGTTCTGCTCGGGCGCCAACATCTTCATGCTCGGCCTGAGCAGCCACGCGTGGAAGGTCAACTTCTGCAAGTTCACCAACGAGACGCGCAACGGC
>DAORHX010000619.1:0-2436 GCA_035438245.1 Rubrivivax sp. | reverse complement strand
GTCATTCGGGCCAACGCGCGCTTAAGTTCCAAACAGAATGCAACACTACACTAGACTGGCCCGATGCACCGTGCGATCGTCGAGCGTGTCCTCGTCGTCGAGGATGACCCCGCCACGCTGGGCTGGCTGCTGGCCGAACTGGCGGCGCTGCCCGGCGTGCACGCCAGCGGCTGCGCCACGGTGGCCGAGGCGCGACGCTGGCTCGAGGTGAACGCGCCGCACATCGTGCTCACCGACCTGGGGTTGCCCGATGGCTCGGGCATCGAGGTCATCGGCCACACCGCGAGGCTGCATCCGCAATGCGAGGTGCTGGTCATCAGCATCTTTGGCGACGACACGCATGTCGTCGCCGCCATCGAGGCCGGCGCCAGCGGCTACCTGCTGAAGGATTCGAGCCTGCAGTCGCTGGGTGACTCGCTGCAGCATCTGCGCGACGGCGGCTCGCCGCTGAGCCCGCAGATCGCGCGCACGCTGATCCGCCGGCATCGCCCGCAGCCGGCGTCGACGGACACCGACGCCGCGCACGACGCGCTGACCGAGCGCGAGCTCGAGGTGCTGACCTTCATCGCCAAGGGCTTCAGCTACCTGGAGGGCGCAACGATGCTCGGCGTGTCGACGAACACCGTGCGCACGCACGTCAAGCGCATCTACCAGAAGCTGGCCGTCAACTCGCGCAGCGAGGCGGTCTACGAATACAACCTGCGCCAGAACTCGCGCGGGCTGCCTCCGCTGCGCTGAAGCGCCGTGATGCCGCGTGCCGCTTCCGTCGCGTGGCTGTGGCTGGCCGTCGCGCTGCTGCTGGCCGGCTGCACGCCGCGCGAGCGCTTCGGCAGCGACGCGCTGACGCTGGCGCAGGGCGAGGTGCTCGAAGCCGGCGCCACGCTGCCGGCCGCGCCGCCGCCGGCCGATGCACGCTGGCAGCCGGTGACGCTGCCCGACGCATGGGACGCGTCGCGCCCCGACTTCGAGGGCTACGTCTGGTACCGGCTGCGCTTCGACACCCCGGCGCACTGGCAGGGGCCGCTGGCGGTGTATCTGCCGTCGCTGAGCATGAATGCGCGGCTGGAGCTGAACGGCCAGTTCCTCGGCCTGCAGGGGCGCATCGACGACCCGGCGACGCGCAACTTCTATACGCCGCTGCTGTTCGACCTGCCGCGCGCCATGCTCGCCCCGCCGGGGCAGGGCAACGAGCTGCGCCTGCTGCTGATGGGCTACCGCTCCTACCGCAGCGGGCTCGCGCCGGTGTCGGTGGGGGCCGCGGCGCCGCTGCGGGACGCCTGGGCCTGGCGCCACTTCTGGCAGAACACCGGCACGCTGATCAGCTCGGTGCTGGTGCTGAGCCTGGCTGCCGGCGGCGCGCTGCTGTGGCGTCGCGCGCAGCGCCCGCGCATGTACGCGTGGTTCACGCTGGCCGCCGCCGTGTGGGGCGTGCGCAACCTGAACTTCGTGCTCACCGACAACCTCTCCGTGGGCAACCTGTGGTGGAACAGCGTGTCGCTGGCCGGCGCAGCCGGCTTCGTCGCCCTCTTCGCGCTGTTCACCCAGGACTACAGCCGCTGGATGCTGCGCCAGCCGCCGCCGACCTGGCGCGCGTCGGCGCTGCCGCTGGGCTACCTGGCGACCAGCCTGCTGCTGCTGGCGTTGCCGGCCGACACCGCGCAGCTGCGCGGGCTGTTCCCGGTGCTGGGGCTGGCCGGGATGGCGCTGGCGATGTGGAGCCAGTGGCACCTGACGCGCACCGCGCAGCGCAGCGGCACGCGTGCCAGCTGGGCGGTGGCGCTGGCCGGCGCCGTCTACATGGCGCTGATGGTGCACGACTACGCGGTGGCGGTCGACCGCGGCATCGGCCAGCTGTTCCTGCGCCAGTACGCGGCGGTGCCGCTGTTCGCTGCGTTCACGCTGGTCTGGACGCAGCGCTACGCGAGCGCCTTCGAGCAGGTGGAGCGGCTGTCGCGCGACCTGCAGCAGCAGGTCGACGCGCAGCGCGCCGAGATCGAGCGCAACGTCGGGCAGCTGATGGCGGCCGAGCGCGAACGTGTGCTGTCGCACGAGCGCGAGCGGCTGGTCAGCGACCTGCACGACGGCCTCGGCCTGCACCTGCTGACGGCGCTGAACATGGCGCGCGACCCGCAGGCACGACGCGAGACGCTCGGCGAAGTGCTGGCCGACTGCCTGGACGACCTGCGGCTGGCGATCGATTCGATGAGCAACATCGACGAGCGCGACCCGGTGCTGCTGCTGGCCAGCCTGCGCTTCCGCCTCGCGCCGCGGCTGGCGGCGGCGGGTGTGCAGCTGGACTGGCAGGTGCAGGGCGAGGTGCCGCCGCAGCCGTGGCTGGACGCACCGAAGGCGCTGCACCTGCTGCGTGTGGTGCAGGAAGCGCTGGTCAACGCGGTGCGCCACGGCGGCGCCACGCGCGTGCTGCTGCAGGTGCAG
>DAORHX010000618.1:0-2443 GCA_035438245.1 Rubrivivax sp. | reverse complement strand
CGACCTCGGTCTTGCCGAAGCCGACATCGCCGCACACCAGCCGATCCATCGGCTTCGGGCTGACCAGGTCCTGCACCACCGCATGGATCGCGGCGCGCTGGTCGGGCGTCTCGTCGAAGCCGAAGCTGGCGGCGAAGGCCTCGTAGTCGTGCGGCGAGAAGCGGTGCGCGAAGCCTTCACGCGCCGCGCGCCGGGCGTACAGGTTCAGCAGTTCGGCGGCGGTGTCGCGCACCTGCTCGGCGGCCTTGCGCCGCGCCTTGTCCCACTGGCCGGAACCCAAGCGGTGCAGCGGCGCCTCGTCGGCGCTGACGCCGGTGTAGCGGCTGATCAGGTGCAGCTGCGACACCGGCACGTACAGCAGCGCCTTGTCGGCGTATTCGAGGTGCAGGAATTCGCTCGGGCCGCCGTCGAGGTCGATGTTGATCAGCCCCTGGTAGCGGCCGATGCCGTGGTTGGCATGCACCACCGGGTCGCCGATCTTCAGCTCCGACAGGTCCTTGATCAGCGCATCGACGTTGCTGGTCTGCTCCTGCTTGCGCCGGCGCCGCGCCTCGCGCGTGGTGGCGAAGAGTTCGGTCTCGGTGATGAACTGGATCGAGATCGCAGCGGCCGGCTCGTGCCAGTGGAAGCCCGCGGCCAGCGGCGCGGCGGCGATGGCCACCTTCTCGTCGCCGCTCTGGAACTCCTGCAGCGAGGCCACGCTCGGCACGTCGATGCGGTGGTCGCGCAGCAACTCGAGCAGGCTCTCGCGCCGGCCTTCGCTCTCGGCCAGCAGCAGCACGCGGTGCGGCGTCGTGTCGAGGTGCTTCTCCAGCGCGGCCAGCGGCTCGGTGGCGCCGCGGTCGACGCTGACGTCGGGCAGCGGCCTGGCCCAGTCCAGTTCGCCGGCGCCGCGCAGGGCCAGCGTCGCGTGCGCGCCGCTGCGCGCGAAGAAGTCCTCGACGCGCAGGAACAGTTCCTGCGGCGGCAGCACCGGCCGCTCGGGGTCGTGCTGCAGGAAGCGGTGGCGTTCGCGCGTGTCGCTCCAGAAGTGCTGCAGCGCCTCGTCCACCTCGCCGTGCAGCACCAGCGCCGCATCGTCGCCCAGGTAGTCGAAGATCGTCGCCGCCTGCTCGAAGAACAGCGGCAGGTAGTACTCGATGCCGGCGGTGGCGATGCCGGCGGCGATGTCCTTGTAGATGCGGTGGCGGCTCGAGTCGCCCTCGATCTTCTCGCGCCAGCGCGCGCGGAAGGCGTTGCGCGCCGCCTCGTCCATCGGGAATTCGCGCCCAGGCAGCAGCCGCACCTCGGGCACCGGGTACAGGCTGCGCTGCGTGTCGGGGTCGAAGGCGCGGATCGAGTCGATCTCGTCGCCGAACAGGTCGACGCGGTAGGGCACGGGCGAGCCCATCGGATACAGGTCGATCAGCCCGCCGCGCACCGCGTACTCGCCGGGGGACACGACCTGGCTGACGTGCTGGTAGCCGGCCAGTGTCAGCTGGCCCTTCAGCGCTGCCTCGTCCAGCCGCATCTTCTGCTTGAAGTGGAAGGTGTAGCCGGCGACGTAGGCGGGCGGGGCCAGCCGCGCCAGCGCGGTGCTGGCGGGCAGCAGCACCACGTCCAGCTCGCGGCTGCGCACGCGCCACAGCGTGGCCAGCCGCTCGGAGATCAGGTCCTGGTGCGGCGAGAAGCTGTCGTAGGGCAGGGTCTCCCAGTCGGGGAACAGCGCCACGCGCAGCTCGGGCGCGAAGAACGGCAGCTCGTCGAGCAGGCGCTGGGCATCGACCGCCTCGGCAGCGACGATGCAAAGCAGCTGGCCTTCGCCCTTGCGCGCCAGCGCGTGCTGTGCCAGCAGCAGCGAATCGGCGGAGCCGATGGGGCGCGGCAGCTGATGGCGCTTGCCGCGGGCGATGGCGGGGACTTTCATGGCGACGACAAACACCAAAAGCCCCACAACGGCGGCTGCGGGGCAGGCGCGGATTGTAGGCAGCGGCCCGCTACCATTGCCGCGTGAATGCTGCTCCCTCGTCCGCGCGCTGTTTCGCGCTCGTGCCCTGCGCCGGTGTCGGCGAGCGTGCGGGCCTGGGTGCGCCGAAGCAGTACGCGCCCATCGCCGGCCGGGCGCTGATCGCGCACACGCTGGATGCGCTGATGCAGGTGCCGCGGCTGCAGGCCACGCTGGTGGTGCTGGCCGCCGGCGATGCGCAGTTCGCGACGCACTGCCCGGCGACCGACGACAGGCGCGTCTGGGTCGCGCACTGCGGCGGCGCGACACGTGCTGCCAGCGTTGCCAACGGCCTGGCCGAGCTGCAGCGGCGCGGCGCCAGCGACGACGACTGGGTGCTGGTGCACGACGCCGCGCGCTGCCTGCTGCAGCCGGCCTGGGTCGAGCGGCTGATCGACGCCTGTGATCTGCTTCGTCACCCCCGCCACGCCGCTGCCGTTTTCATCCTCCGCCACCACC
>DAORHX010000617.1:0-2444 GCA_035438245.1 Rubrivivax sp. | reverse complement strand
GACGAGGCGCTCACCGACGAGGCCTTGGCCCTGGCCCGCAGCGCAGCGGCGGCCGGCGTGCGCACCACGCTGGCGCTGTGGACACGCTCGGTTCACGTCGCGCCCTGGTACGCGCGCAAGTTCGCGGACGGACAGCGCGCGCTCGACGAGGTGGTGCGCTTCGTCGGCCTGGCATTGCAGAACGAGGTCACGCCATGAGCTTCAACGACATCATCCTCGCCGCCGGTGCCCGCACGCCCTTCGGCGATTTCGGCAAGTCGCTGCGCGATGTGCCGCTCACCCAGCTGGGCGTGCACGTCGTCAAGGCCAGCCTCGAGCGTGCCGGCATCGACGGCGCGCAGGCCGACCACCTGGTGTTCGGCAACACCGCGCCGGTGGACCACGACGGCCTGTTCGTCAGCCGCAAGGTCGCGCTGCTGTCGGGCCTGGCCGAGGAGAGTTCGGCGCTCGGCGTCGTGCGCGCCTGCGGCACCGGCTCGCAGGCCATCGTCAGCGCCGCGCAGCAGATCGCCAGCGGCCACAGCCGCATCGCCATCGCCGCCGGCGGCGAGAACTTCTCGCGCGTGCCCTACCTCGCGCCGCAGATGCGCTGGGGCGCGGGGCGCGGCGCGGCGGAGTTCGTCGACGGCCTGGACAACGTCTACCGCTGCCCGTTCACGCGCGAGCTGATGGGCGAGACGGCCGAGAACCTGAGCGCGCGCTTCGGCTACGCACGCGACGCGATGGACGCCTGGGGCCTGATGAGCCAGCAGCGCGCCGGCGCGGCGATGCAAAGCGGCTTCCTGGCACGGCAGATCGTGCCCATCGACGTGCCGGCCGCCAAGGGTGCGACGCGGCGCTTCGAGCAAGACGAGTTCCCGCGCCCGCAGGTCACGGCCGAGAAGCTCGCCGGCCTCAAGCCGGTGTTCCGCACCGATGGCAAAGGCAGCGTGACGGCAGGCAACTCCAGCGGCGTGACCGACGGCGCCGCGGCGCTGGTCGTCGCCAGCGGCGAGGCGGCGCGTGCCGCCGGCATCCGGCCTGAAGCCATGCTGCTCGACTGGGCCGTGGTGGGCGTGGCGCCCGAGATCATGGGTGCGGGCCCGGTGCCAGCGATCCGCAAGCTGCTCGAGCGCAACCGCCTGCGCGTCGACGACATCGACTACTTCGAGATCAACGAGGCCTTCGCGGTCGTCAACCTGCATGCCGAGCGCGAACTCGGCATCCCGCGCGAGCGCACCAACCTCTACGGCGGCGGCATCAGCATCGGGCATCCGCCCGGCGCCACCGGCCTGCGCATGACGATCACCGCGATGCACCACCTGGCCGACACACGCGGCCGCCGCGCCGTGATCAGCATGTGCCTGGGCTCCGGCATGGGCATGGCCACGTTGATCGAGCGCGCGGGCTGAGGGCCGAAGCCGCAGCAGCGCGGTCAGGCCGCGCCGATGAAACGCTCGACCTCGTCGAGCACCGCGTCGACATCGCCGGCCCACAAGTTGTGGTCGTCGCCCGGCAGCAGCTTCAGCCGCGCGCCGGCGATGTGCTCGGCCAGGTAGCGCGCCGCGCCGACGCGGGTGATGCGGTCGCCCTC
This sequence comes from Rubrivivax sp., assembly GCA_035438245.1. Taxonomy (GTDB): domain Bacteria; phylum Pseudomonadota; class Gammaproteobacteria; order Burkholderiales; family Burkholderiaceae_C; genus Rubrivivax. The sequence continues at coordinate 871 of DAORHX010000617.1, read as the reverse complement.
GCGCTGCAGCACCAGCGTCGGCACCTGCACCCGCAGCAGGCAGGGGCGCACGTCCATGCGGCCGAACTCCCGCAGCAGCACGGGCAGGCTGTTGCGCGACATCGCCTGGCGCAGAAGCCGCGCCCACCAGTCCTGCGCCGCACGGTCCCCGGCCTGCGACGGCGCGAACTGCTCCAGGCTGGTGGCGCTGCCCCAGCCGGCGCGCAGGCGCTCGGCCCAGGCTTCGATCTGCGCGGGGGTCAGGGCCCAAGGGTAGTCCGCAGCCCAGGCGCCGCGCGCGTTGGCCGCGTATAGCACCAATCCCTGCACCGCCTCGGGGTGCAGCGCCGCGTATTCGATGGCGATCATGCTGCCGACCGAGTTGCCGAACAGCCAGACCTTGTCGGCCGCCACGGTGCGCCGTACCGCGTCCAGGTCCGCGACTCCGGCCGGCACCGACTGCGCCAGCGCCAGCCGCTCGGACAGGCCGACGCCGCGCCGATCCATCAGCACGACGCGCAAGTGCCGCGCCAGGCGCTGCAGCATGGCGCGGATGTTCGGCTCGTCCCAGGCCACCTCGAGGTGCGACCACAGGCCGAACAGGATGACCAGCGTCTGCGGCCCCTGGCCGAGCTCGAGGAAGGCGACCGCGCCGTCGTCGGTGTCGGCGAAGCGGATCGGCGGCGCTGTCGTTGGGGCGCTGAACTCGGCGCCGGCGGCGGGCGAGCGCTGCAGCAGGTGCTGGCGCGCGTTGGCGTACAACGCTTCGTAAGCCGGCGACGGGCGCACGCCGAGTTCGCTGCGCAGCAGATCGGCGAAGGCGATGTACGCCGACTCCAGCGCCGCCAGGTCGCCACGCTGCGCCTGGGCGCGCAGCAGCAGCGCATGGCCG
>DAORHX010000616.1:0-2446 GCA_035438245.1 Rubrivivax sp. | reverse complement strand
ACAGCGAGAAGCCATGGGTGAGCAGCGGGTAGCGCGCCGAGGCCAGGCCGAGCTGAACCACCCCGGCATCGAGCAGCCACTCGCTCATCGCGAAGACCATGGTCTCGGCGGTGTCGGCCGGCGCGTCGTCTTGCTTCACGTTGCGTCCTCCAGCCGTGCGCGCGCCCAGCCCGCGACGGCTGGGCGTTCGAGCGCGGTGTAGTCCAGCAGCGCCGGCCAGTCCGCCTCGTACAGCGGCAGGCAGGCACCCGGTGCGGCGCCGCGCGGCGCGTGCACGACGTGGCTGACGATAGTCTCGGTCAGCTCGGCCACCGCGCCGCCCGCGCTCGCGTCGTCGACGAGTTCCTCGCACAGCACCACGGTGTGCCGCGCGGCCAGCGCGAGCAGCCGGTCGGCGCCCTTGTGGCCGGGGAAGACCGCGTTGCCGCGCGCGTCGGCACGCCAGGCATGCACATAGGCCACGTCGATGGGCAGCGGCGGGATCGCCAGCTGCTCGTGGCCGCTGTAGGGGCAACGCACGCGCGCGAGATCGGGCCGCAGCTCGATCAGCGCCTGCGCATGGCGCAGCGCCAGCGGCAGGAAGCTGGCGTGCTCGACCGCCGCGTTCAGCCCCAGCATCAGCGAGGTCTCGGTCTCCTCGACCACGGTGCATTCGCCCTTCAGCCCGGGGCCGAGGCCGAGCGCTTCCATGCCGAGGTAGAACGAGCGCACGCGCCGCGGCACGCCGGCGGCGACCAGCAGGTCGGTCTCGATGCCGCCGGTCAGCACCAGCAGCTCGTCGAAGCGCGTGCCGTGCGCGGCCCAGTGCAGCGCCACCGCGAGCGGCCGGCGGCTGAAGCTCCAGCCGCCGAGCGCGACGCGCGCCGCGCCTTCGGCCAGCGCTGCCGCTTGCGCGAGGGCGATGACCTTGCTCACGGGCGCCGGCCTACAGCCCGAGCCCGCGCGCGATGATGTCGCGCTGCACCTCCATCGCGCCGCCGCCGATCTCGAACAGCTTGGCGTCCTGGAAGTGCATCGGCAACCCGGAGTCCACCGTGTAGCCGTAGCCGCCCAGCAGGTGCAGCCCGGTGTAGGCGCAGTGCATGTAGCACTCGGCCCCGGCGACCTTGGCGAACGAGGCCTCGTTGTGGCAGGCGCCGGTCTTCTCGAGCACGCTGCCGCCGCGGTAGACGAGCAGGCGCGCCGCTTCCACGCGCAGCTGCATGTCGACGATCTTGTGCCGCACCGACTGCAGCTTGGACAGCGGCTTGCCGAACTGCACGCGCTGCTTCACGTAGGCGCTGACCTCGTCGATGATCGCCTGCGAGGCGCCGACGCCGATCGCGCCGTGGTACAGGCGCTCGTTGTCCAGGCCGCCGAGCACGCACTGCCAGCCCTTGTTGACCCCGCCGATCACCGCGTCGGGCGGCAGCACCAGGTCCTTGAAATGGGCCGAGAAGGTCGGCACCGGCCCCAGGCCCATGGTCTCGATGCGCGTCAGCTCGATCGCCGGATGGCGGCCCGGGTCGGGAATCAGGAAGGTGGTGATGCCCTCCTGCTTGACCGCCTGCGGGTCGGTGCGCGCGGCGAGGATCAGGAACCCGGCCGACTTGATTTGCGAGCAGTAGAGCTTCTCGCCGTTGATCACCCAGTGGCCGTCGGCGCGGCGGACGGCGCTGGTGCGCAGCGACGCGGCATCGCTGCCCGAGCCGGGCTCGGTCAGGCCGAGCGCCATGAACACCTCGCCGCGCATCACGCGCGGCAGCACCAGGTCCTTCTGCGCCTGGGTGCCGAAGCGCGCGACCAGCGGCGCGAGGATCACCGCCACGCGGCCCCAGGCGGTGGTGATCGCCGACGACGCGCGCGCGAACTGCTCGACGAAGGCGAGCATGCCCATCGGGTCGGGCTTGTCGAGGCCGCTGTAGGCCTCGGGCAGCAGGAAGCCGTAGTAGCCGAGTTCGCCGAGCTTCATGAACAGCTCCTGCGGCGGCTCGACCTTGTCGCGCACCCATTGCAGCACCTTCTGGCGCGGCATCTCCTTCTCGACGAAGCGCCGCGTCGTCTCGGCGATCGCGCGCTGTTCGGGACTCAGGTCGAAATCCATGGTGTTCCTTCGGGCAGAGTTTTCAGGCCGGTCGGTGGTCGATCACGCGCACGGTCTTGTAGCCCACGCGCGGCAGGTCGTCGTGGAACGACACCTGCGTGGGCACGCCGAGCTCGGCGTCGAGGTGGGCTTGCAGGCGCTGCGCGATGGCGGCGGCGGCGGCGTCGGGCAGTGCCGGCGGGCGCAGCAGGCGCACTTCCAGCGTCGGCGGCGCCATCGCATGGCGCACGAGCGAGAACTCCAGGTTGCGGCCGTCCGCGCTGCGCGACAGCGCCGTCTCCACCTGGAACGGATAGACCGCCGTGTCGCGCACCGGCACGCGGTTGGCCACGCGGTCGAGCAGCGTGAAGCGGCGCGAGGTGC
>DAORHX010000615.1:0-2450 GCA_035438245.1 Rubrivivax sp. | reverse complement strand
CGACTTCGACGTTGCCGTGCGCTACAACGGCGACATCTACGACCGCTACCTGATTCGCATGGACGAGATGCGCCAGAGCCTGCGCATTCTGGAGCAGCTACTACCGCACCTGCGCCGGACGCAAGGCGCGCCGATCATCGGTGACAAGCCGCAATACGCGCTGCGCGCGCCGCGCGGTGGCGAGGCCTACGGCCGGGTGGAGAATCCCAAGGGCGAGCTGGGCTACTACGTGACGGCGCGACGCCGCGACGGATGCCGCGCGGCCGGCGGATTCGCGCGTCGACCCGGCGGCACAGCGCGCGCGCGACACCGATTCGCGGCGCATCCTCGAAGGCGAACTGCGGCGCGAGGAGGAGCGCCTGGCCGAGTTGAAGCGCGAGTACAACAACGGCGAGCCCGAGCGCATGGGCAACGAGCGCAACTACCAGAAGTACCTGGACCGCGTCGCCGACCTGAAGAGCGGCATCGCGCGCAAGGAAGGCGACATCGCCGCCATCAAGCGCGAGCTGTCCAAGCTGCCGCCCTGACGCGCGGCGCCGGCGCTGCCCGTGGCGCGTCGCGGAGCCGCCGGTGAACGGCGAAGTTGCGCTGCCCGGCTACGAGGCCTTCGACCAGCTGGCCACGATGGTGGCCATCGCGCGCGGCGACGGCCATTGCCTGTTCGCCAATTCGACGCTGGAGAACACCATGGCCGTGTCGCGCCGCGTGCTGCTGCGCGGCAACGTGCTCGACTGGTTCGTGGACCCGCTGCCGATGCGTGAAACGCTGGTCGCGCTGCAGCGCGACGAGGTCGCCGGCGGCCGCTTCGAGGCGCAGCTGAAGCGTGCGCCGCTGGCCTCGCAGGAGCCGCTGCTGGTGCGCGTCAGCGCCAGCCAGATGGATTCGCGCGAGCGTGTGCTGCTGGAGATCGTCGAGATCGAGCAGCAGACGCGGCAGGATCGCGAGGAGCGTGCGCTCGGCCTGGCGCAGGCCAACAAGGAGCTGGTGCGCAACCTGGCGCACGAGATCAAGAACCCGCTGGGCGGCATCCGCGGCGCGGCGCAGCTGCTCGAGATGGAGCTGACCAGCCAGGCGACGACCTCGCGCGTGCGCGGTGCGCTCGGCCTGGGCGGCCGCGTCAAGCGCGGCGCGGCGCGCGGCCTGACCGAATACACGCAGGTCATCATCCACGAGGCCGACCGGCTGCAGGCGCTGGTCGACCGGCTGCTGGCGCCGCACCGCAAGCCGCAGGTGGTCGGCGACGTCAACATCCACGAGGTCTGCGAGCGCGTGCGCATGCTGATCAGCGCGGAGTTCCCGCGCGGGCTGCAGCTGCAGCGCGACTACGACACGTCGATTCCCGAGTTTCGCGGCGACCGCGAGCAGCTGATCCAGGCGGTGCTGAACATCGTGCGCAATGCCACCGAGGCACTCGCCGAGCAGATCGCCGCCGGCAGCGCGCGGCTGCTGCTGCGCACGCGCATCGCGCGACAGGTCACCATCGGCAAGCAGCGCTTCCGACTGGCACTGGAATTGCATGTCCAGGACAACGGGCCGGGCGTGCCCGAGGACATCCGCGATCGCATCTTTCAGCCGCTGGTATCGGGGCGCGAGGGCGGTTCGGGGCTCGGGTTGACGCTGGCGCAGACGTTCGTGCAGCAGCATCAGGGCACGATCGAATACGACAGCGTTCCCGGACGGACCAACTTCAAGATCCTGATCCCACTGCCCTGACAGACCTGGAAGTGTCGAACGCATGAAACCCATCTGGATCGTCGACGACGACCACTCGATCCGCTTCGTGCTCGAAAAGGCGCTGGCGCGCGAGCAGTTCGCGGTGCGCAGCTTCGCCAGCGCGCGCGAGGTGCTGAGCGCGCTGGACAACGACGAGCCGCAGGTCATGGTCAGCGACATCCGCATGCCGGGCGGCTCGGGCATCGAGCTGCTCGGCAAGGTCAAGGAGCGCTTGCCGGGGCTGCCGGTGATCGTCATGACCGCCTACTCCGACCTGGACAGCGCGGTGTCCGCGTTCCAGGGCGGCGCCTTCGAGTACCTGCCCAAGCCCTTCGACGTGCCGAAGGCGGTGGAGCTGATCCGCCGCGCGGTGGACGAGAGCCTGCGCGAGGAGGTGCGCGATGCGGCTGCCGCACCGATGCCGGAGATGCTCGGCCAGGCGCCGGCGATGCAGGACGTGTTCCGCGCCATCGGCCGGCTGAGCCAGAGCACGGTGACGGTGATGATCACCGGCGAGAGCGGCTCGGGCAAGGAGCTGGTGGCGCGCGCGCTGCACAAGCACAGCCCGCGCGCCAGCGGCCCGTTCGTTGCCATCAACACCGCGGCGATCCCCAAGGACCTGCTGGAAAGCGAGCTGTTCGGCCACGAGCGTGGGGCCTTCACCGGCGCGCAGACGATGCGCCGCGGCCGCTTCGAGCAGGCCGACGGCGGCACGCTGTTCCTCGACGAGATCGGCG